>CAMNBW010000213.1 GCA_946533525.1 uncultured Lachnospiraceae bacterium | reverse complement strand
TACATGACAAAGGACGAACTCGCGGAGGAGTATAGGAAAATAATTGATTTTTGTCGAAAATACTCTCTTACGGATTATGAAGAGAAGCTGCGGGATAAGCTGGCCGATCTTCTGTCTCCCCTGAAGGTAATGATAGTCGGAGAGGGAAAGAGCGGGAAATCCTCCCTGTTGAACGCCCTTGTGGGAGTGGATGCTGCGGAGGTGGACGACGAGCCCAAGACCTGGTGCATAAATCTTTATACCAGGACTACCGGGGCTCCCTATGCGGAGCTGGTTTATCCGGATGAAATGCGAAGGGTCTCTCCCGAGGAAGCCCATCGCATCTCCGAGCGAATAAGCGCTGCTGCAAGCATGGATGAACTGGACGAGGCCGACAGGTCCCTGCGGGAGATCCGCTGGCATCTGGACCTGCCCTGGCCCGAGCAGGACATCTTTATCGTGGATACACCGGGCTTTAATCAATATCGTAAGGATACCTCCGTGGATGAAATGTCAATGAAGATCGGAGAGGGTATCCGTTTTGTGGCTAATGACGGCTTTGACAAATATTATTATAAGGCGGATCTGGTGTTATGGTGCTTTTGCGCCGACAGTGTCAATGACCGCGAGGTGGAGGAGCATTTAAAAAGCGTAGCCTCCCAGGGAAAGAGGATTTACGGCATCATAACGAAGCTCGACAGGGAGGAGACTGATAAGGAGCGTGAGCGCCTTTTCCTTGCCAACGAAAGACGGTATAGGGGCTATCATCTGTCGGCCTGCATACGAAGCATGCTTCCTCCTATATACGATGATGACGATGAGGAGGAAAGGGAGGAAAAGGAACGCTTAAGGGAATCCACGATCACAGGAATAAGGGGAGTGATCCGCTACCTCCTTGAAGACAACGGCGCCGACAGCATCAAGGTTGAAAGCTCAGAAAAATATCTTGTGACCATAAGGGAAAACATTACCGGGGTCATGGGGGAGCTTTTGGATTTCTACTGCGACAACTATGATATCATAAATAACGTGTGGGACGATTTTGAAGCTGCTGGGAGACCCTACGCGGACAAGGTCTGTCAGGATCTCAAAGGAGCTGCTCTGGAAGATACAAGGCTCTTTTCCGACCCTGCCTTCTTTTCGACCCTATGGAACCAGTCGGGGATGAATCTGGATAAATATGCAGCCCTTATAACCGACAGGATAGAGGCGGGTCAGCTATCCACCCGTGGGAAGCTTCTCTTCGGGAAATTCTGCGATGATATTACCGGGACGATAGAGCATATTTACCAAAGGATACGATGGAAAACCGTAACGGTGGATCTCTATGGTGGTGGAGAGGGCAAAAGGGCGGCGGAGCTGGAGCTTGAGCCCGTGGAGCTGCAGATGCCGGAGCGGACGGTAGATATCGTAATTAATAACGAGCAGATGGGCGTCATGTATCAGCTTATGCAGATATTCGGCAAGGAGTCCTTTACCGGGCAGCTCATACAGGCCTTCGCAGGGGAGATGATACGGGAAAGAGCCATCGCCTATGGGCAGAATGCGGCGGTGAACAGTGTGAACCGCTATTTCGAGGAATATCTGTCTGCGGTGGAGCAATACATGGATGAGGCAGAGGAGCTTTACCAGGAGGCTGTGGATAACTGCTTTGTGCGCCTCGTGGGCTGCGTTTTTCCTCTTGTCCCGGACAAGGTCATAGACTTAGAGCAGGACCTTTTGGATATAAATGCCTTTGACAGGGAGCCCCTTACCTACTATCCCGTACTTTCCAAAGGGAAGCTCAGGTTTTATATTTCTTTTTTCAGCAAACGCTTCGGAAGGGAGCCGAAGAAGCCCTCCGGAGGTCTTAAAGAGGCCTTCGGCAAACTTATGGGATACCTGTTTTCGGGCAGGCTTGAAAACATGAAAAACAGGATGGAAGGGGCCATATCCGGGTACACGGGGACAAAGGGGGTCAGCGAGCCGCAGATTCTTTTTTGCTATGACAGCATGGAGGAGGATAAGGATTTCTGCGATTATCTGCCGGAGCTTTCGAGAATCGAATGGTACGGGGAGAGGGAAAATATACGGGAGAGATATACTTCTGAGAGAAAGGACTACTGCGGAGAATGTCATAAAAGCTGGAGGGAGCTTTGCGACGGGGCGAAAAAGAAGGCTCTTAAACGAAAGGCGGATGAGCTTGACAAGAGCTTTAGGGCGGAGTTTGACGGCTTCTGCAGGGCCTGGGAGCAGCAGGTGACAGTGGATTCGGGATGGTGTATCCAAAATAAACAACTGGCCGCCCTGCCTCCCAGCATGGACTACCTCCTGTATTACTACAATATCTATATCCGTCAGGGCAGGGGAAGCGCCCTGATCCAGGCAATATCGGATCTTAAGAGGAAGGATAAGGTTCCTGCGGACTGGGAGGAGCGCTTTAAGGTCATAAGCCCCGGCGACAAACCGATGGCTGCGGAGGTTCGGGACATGATCATGGCGTTTTTAAAGCTGAAGGAAGGAGAACTTAATAAGGTCCGGGAAAGGCTGGGAGAAAAGGTCTGGGATCCAGGCGTCAGGGAGATATTTGAATACGGCTGCCGTATCTGTGACGGTTATCTTTATCAACTGGATATTTTTCTGGAGCAAAACGTATCCGCGGCATGGCAGGCTTATCTGCAAAATGCCTCCTCCGGAAAGCAGAGGATTTCCAATCAATTGGAATATGCGGTAAAATCAGGTAAATTGCCCCCTCAGTTTAAAGCGGTGCTCTCGGGAATGATCCCTGAGCTGGCTCCCTACGGCGCGGTCATATGCGGGGACGGAAGACGTATGCCGGAGCATTGGAAGGATTACATCAAGAACGAATTGGAGGACTATCTGGACAAATGGAAATGACAAGACAGGCTGTGGAATGTATCCGTAAATACTCCGGGACAGAAAAGGAGCTCGCTTCCAAAGAGAGGATGAGGGCGGTATTAAATGAGGAAAGAGAGGAAAGCTTTTACGCCAGGGACCTTACGCGCTTTCTTGTCGTAGGGAGATTTAAGGCGGGAAAATCCTCCCTCATAAACTGCCTTCTGGGGGCACAGCTGGCGGCGGTGGATGCCCTGGAAAAAACAGCCTGGGTGGCAAGATACTGGCCGGCGGAGCACCAGTTTTGCACCCTGACCTTTAAGGACGGCAGTACTAAAGAGATGCTTCCTGAGGAATTTGTACGCAAGACGGAAAATGACGAATTCTCCGAGGAAGAGCTCGGACGTATCCACAGGGTGGATGTGGGCTATACAGGAGCGAAGAACCGCTGGAGCATAATCGATACCCCCGGAACAGGGAGTGTCCATACCGAGAATGAGAACCGGGCCCTGGAGGCCATAAAGGACGCTGATCTCGTGATATATGTTCTGGACATTAATAAGATCGGGAACCTTCGGGATCATTCACTGATAGAGCAGCTAAAGGGAAGCGGTATCCCCATGATCTGCGTGGCTACAAAATATGACGGGGATATAGCACATCATAAGACAGCGCAGGAAGCGGTCGAGATGGTTGAGAAATATGTTCCCTTTACGAAGGAGGATA
>CAMNBW010000212.1 GCA_946533525.1 uncultured Lachnospiraceae bacterium | reverse complement strand
TTTGTAGGATTGCGGGAGCGTCAGCGAAGCAATCCGTATTATAAAAATAATAAAATCAACAAAGGACAAACACAATGCCGATGAAGAAAAAGCCCGTTACGGGCATGAAGGACATTCTCCCCGAGGAGATGGAAATAAGGAACTATGTTTTAGATAAGGTGAGGGAGGTCTATTCCCTCTTTGGTTTTACCCAGATAGAGGCGCCTGTCGTGGAGCATATAGAAAACCTGAGCTCCGACCAGGGCGGAGAGAACGAAAAGCTCATATTCAGGATCTTAAAGCGGGGAGAGAAGCTAAAGCTCGAGGAAGCCAAGGACGAAGCGGATCTGACCGATTCAGGTCTGCGCTACGACCTGACCGTGCCCCTTTCGAGGTTTTACGCAAATAATTCGGGAGACCTGCCCCAGCCCTTTATGGCTCTGCACACCGGCCCGGTCTTTCGTGCCGACCGTCCGCAGAGAGGGCGTTTCAGACAGTTTGTGCAGTGCGACATAGATATTCTCGGCGAGGAAAGTTCACTCGCGGAGATAGAGCTCATCCTTGCAACAACATCTCTTTTAAGGAAGCTGGATTTCAGGGATTTTACGGTGCGTATTTCCGACAGAAGGCTTTTGACCGCAATCGCGGCCTACAGCGGCTTTGACAGGGATAAATATTCAGAGGCCTTTATAATCCTAGATAAGCTCGATAAGATAGGAGCCGACGGGGTCAGGGAGGAGCTTGGGAAAGCAGGCTTTTCAGAGGAAGCCGTCGAGAAGTGCATGGGGCTTTTCAAGGAAGGGGACGGAAGCTTAAAGGGGCTTGAAGCGATGGCCCGGACTTTGGGAGACTATTTAAACCCCGACGTGCAGGACTCCTTAAGCACGATAATTAATGCCGTGGAAGCTGCCGGAGAGGGAGGCTTTTCCATAAAATTCGACCCCGTACTCGTGCGGGGAATGTCCTATTATACCGGGACTATTTTTGAGATAGCCATTGCCGAATTCGGTTCATCCATAGCCGGAGGGGGAAGGTATGACGAGATGATAGGAAAGTTTTCCGGAAATCCCACCCCCGCCTGCGGTTTTTCAATAGGGTTTGAGAGGATAATCACCATGCTTTTGGAGCGCGGCTTCAAGGTTCCGTCCAGGGGCGGGAAGCTGGCCTTCCTCCTGGATAAGAACTTAAGCCAGGAGCAGCTTAAGGCAGCGGTAAAGGAGGCCATGGAATTAAGGAAAGAGGGCAACCGGGTGCTGCTGGCTAAGATGAAGAAGAATAAGAAGTTTCAGAAGGATTCCCTCGAGGAGCAGGGCTATACCGAGATAAGGGATTTCTACGCAGACAGTTATATGAAGTAATAAATAAAGAGGAGATAATGAAAAAATGTTTCAGTCCAGAACCCATAACTGCAACGAATTAAGGCTTGAGGACGCCGGTAAGGAGGTAACCTTATGCGGCTGGTTTGAAAATATAAGAAAGGTGAGCAAGACACTGGGCTTTCTTATACTCAGGGATTTTTACGGGACGACCCAGATCGTCATTGAGACCGGGGAAATGATGGCCGTTATCGACGGCCTCAATACCGAGACCACGATACAGGTCACCGGAAAGGTGCGGGAGCGTTCCAGCAAGAACCCCGACCTGCCTACGGGTGAGATAGAGGTTCTTCCCAGTCAGATACAGGTGCTTGGGAAGTGCATATATAACGAGCTTCCGTTCGAGATCAACCGCTCCAAAGAGGCGGATGAAAATACAAGACTTAAGTACAGGTATCTGGATTTAAGGAATCCTGCGGTAAAGGAGAGGATCATTTTAAGGAGCAGGATAATCTCCGATCTGCGCCGGGCAATGGAGGCGGAGGGCTTTATGGAGATCACGACTCCTATACTTACCAGCTCTTCTCCCGAGGGAGCGAGGGACTATCTTGTGCCCTCGAGGCTTCATGCGGGCGAGTTTTATGCCCTGCCCCAGGCGCCCCAGCAGTTTAAGCAGATATTAATGACCGCCGGCTTTGACAGGTATTTCCAGATAGCTCCCTGCTTCAGGGACGAGGACGCGCGCGCGGACAGGTCCCCCGGAGAATTTTACCAGTTGGATATGGAGATGGCCTTTGCGACGCAGGAGGACGTATTCGAGGTTTTGGAGAGGGTGCTTCCCGATATATTTGCCAGATACGGGGTTTATAAGAGCGCCTCAAGCGCTCCGTTTAAGAGGATAAAGTACCTCGATGCCCTGGAAAGGTACGGAACGGATAAGCCGGACTTAAGGATCGACCTTGTGGCGGAGGACGTGACGGAGGTGGTTTCCGGCTGCGGCTTCGAGCCCTTCGCAGAGGGCAATGTTATAAAGGCCGTGAAGGTGTCGGGCTTTAACGCCTCCCGTAAGGTGGTGGACAAGATGATAGCCGATGTGGAGGTCGTAAGCGGACTTAAGGCCTACTGGTTCAAGGTGGGTGAGGATATGAGCTTTACAGGCGGAGTATCCAAGTTCCTTACGGAAAAGCACGACGAGCTGGTTTCAAAGCTTGGCTTAAAGAGCGGAGACTTTGTGGGCCTTACCGCGGGCGACTTAAGAAGCGCCCAGAAGTGCGCCGGAGTCCTTATCAAGACTGTTGCGCCCCTGGCGGAGGGACATTTTAATAAGGATACTTACGAGTTCTGCTGGATAGTGGACTTTCCGATGTATGAGATCGGGGAGGAATCGGGAGAGCTGGAATTCTGCCACAATCCCTTCTCAATGCCCCAGGGAGGTATGGAGGCCTTGAAAACTCAGGAACCCCTTGAGATACTTGCCTACCAGTACGACCTCGTATGCAACGGGGTTGAGCTTTCAAGCGGCGCGGTTCGAAACCATGACCCGGAGATAATGGTGGAGGCCTTTAAGAAGGTGGGCCTCGGAGAAGAGGATGTAAAGGCCAAGTTCCCGGCCATGTACAACGCCTTCTGCTACGGAGCGCCGCCCCATGCGGGCATAGCTCCCGGAGTGGACAGGATGGTGATGCTCATAGCCGGTGAAGCTTCCATAAGGGAGATAATACCCTTCCCGATGAATAAAAATGCACAGGACCTTATGATGGGAGCACCTTCGAAGGTGGAGAAGAAGCAGCTTGACGATGTGCATATCGCCATCGTAGAGGAGCCTTAAGGAGGCTTAAGATATGGCGGCAAAGGGGTCAAAGGAAGCGGCAAAGCTCCCCGAGGGGATAACCATTATCCCTCCTGACAGGGAGAAGGTATCCTATGAAAATGTTCTCAATATAAACTTTTATAAAAAGGGAGCGGCCTTTTTCGGCTCCATAAGGGGTATGCGCTACAGGCTCATAAAGGATGAGGTCAGGGGCGTACCCGAGGGCGAAGAGGAGGAGCAGGTCTTAGAGACCAGATTTAAGCTCTCGGTCTGGGATGAGCCCCTATCCTACGAGGCTACGGAGGCGGCCGGCATAAGGGACTATTATTTTGAATTCAGCGAGGACGGCAGAAAGCAGGCTGTCGATAAGATAAACGAAGCATATCAAAGCGAAATCCTTCACTGGCACGATGCGGAGGAGAACGGAATTAAGAGGCTTCTTAAAAGGAGGTAA
>CAMNBW010000211.1 GCA_946533525.1 uncultured Lachnospiraceae bacterium | reverse complement strand
TTACTCTTTGGCAACTATCTGACCGTCTTTTATCTCAAGCTCTCCGAGGGTTGCCAAAACCTCGTTCTTAAACCGGATCTCATCCTCATCCTGATATCCGATAAAATAGACACGCTCAATAGCATCGCGGTTAAAGAAATACTGGTTTTCCTCCCCGGTATTTCCAAGGGGATAGACTACTCCGACATAGTCATATATCTCCTTCATGTTCTCATCGGAGAGTATCCTTCCTGTGATCATTAGCTTGGCTTTTCCGCCCTTTAAAAGAACAACAGAGCCGATTGGTAAGAGATTTTCGTACATTTTTATGCCGCCTTTCTTATTGCTTGATTTTGGTAACTGTTCAGAACCCACTGGCTTCTGAATAGTTACGATATGTTTACTATATATTCTGATTATCGGACGCTCAGCGATCCTGCTTGCAGAAATCCTTATTTCCTTTTCCTTATTTTGGACCAAAGCTTATCGGTCCAATGGCTGAAATCCACATCCAGCGAAGCAGTGCCGCCCATTCCTACGAGGGCGCCGAAGCAGCAGCCTACTCTGGAAGTGCTGACATATCCTCCGGCAGTGACGCCCGCTCCCCCAAGCTGACCGGAGAGGGTAATTCCGATCTTTACTCCGAAGAGGTTTATTCCTCCGGATACTGAACCTGTGGCTACCGCAGCCTGTGCGGAGACCATGACCGCTCCGCCGGTCAGAGCTACATTCTGCCCGTTAATGTTCATATTAAAGCGTCCTACCTTTGCCAAAGCACTGGCATTTGCAGTCAGGACATCTCCCTGGGCATCAAGATATGCTCCCAAAGGTGCGTATTTAAAGTTCTTGACAGCCGATGCGGAGACGCTGCCCTTTACAACGGATGCGGATACATCGCCGCTAAGACCTGCCTCACCCTTGACGATATCCTTCGTATCAAGGGCCAGAGAAGCGCCAAGTTTTCCGGAGGCCTTGACCGCGCCTACCGCTACCTTTCCTGCCGCCGACAGGCTCCCGTGGGTACTTCCGGCATAGAGTCCGGCCTCTGCTATATTCGCCGAGGCTGAAGCCCCAATTCCCACATCAAAAATATTTAAGGATGCATTGTCCAGCTCGGAAGCATTTTCCTTTTGCTCCTTCCATTTTTCTTCGAGCTCCTGATCCTTTTCTTCCATTTTCTTATATACATGGTGAGCTTCGTCGTTATAGCCGGTAAATTCCTCGTCATGCAAATACTTTAAGCCTGTACTGGCGCTGGTCGTAACGCCATAATCCCTTACTCCCAGGGCAAAATAGGCGCCCTTTTTCTTATCCATGCCCCCGCCGGTCTGCTTGCGCATGCTTGCCTTAAGGTTATGTTCCACATTGTTATTTTTCAGCGTTTTCAGGGTCTTTATCGCCTCGAGATAATCGGCGAGCTTATCCCTGTGGGCTGTCCGGCATTTTTGTATATTTTGCTCTATATCATCTGCCGTGAGCTTCTCGGTATCTGTCTTCCTCAATACCATGTAGAAAGGGCTGGATATCACATCCATCTTCGCCCGGTAGAAGTCCCTTATCCGGGTATATTCCTCAACCGATTCCCGGAGCTTTTCAATTTCCGGAAGCTTGTTATCCCTAAGGGCCTTAAGCTCCTCATCCGTAGGATTGCTCAGGGCATCCTTAAGCCCGGCGAAGGTATTAAGCTGTTCATATGCGTCATTAAAATGCGCTATGAACTGTGTATCGTTATCATAATTTAAAAAATCCGTGGTGCAGTCATACATCTTCCGGACATCGGCAAGACTCGCGGTGAGCGTTGCCGGCTGAGCCGCCGGAGCCCCGGGCTGCTGAGCCTGCTGAGCTCTCCAGTTCTTTGCCGCGTCGCTGTCATAGAGCTTTTTCTTGGACTCAAAGGCCTTCTTTCTGCGCCTTTTGGACTTGCCGCTCAAATGCTTGCCGGTATTAAACTCATTCACCACCGTTTGTGAGGCAGCCGAGACCATGTTCTGAGCCCGTTCCATATTAATCTCTTCGGGCCTTGCATTTTTAAGGTCATTGACCTGCTCCATCTGCTGAACGCCCTGCAGCCATTGGTCAGACGTCAGCTGATCCTGCTCCCATAGCTTGGGCTGCGGTTGTTGCTGCTGCTGCGCCATGGCGGGCTGCTGTATTGGGGGCTGCTGCATGTTAGCTGTCTGGTTGATCGTGGCAGGCTGCTGTATATTGACATTTTGATTGGCTGTGGTCGTGACTGGCGCTGCCGGAATATTCTGTTGCTGCGATGGCTGCTGTTGCTGCTGCGAGCCCGCATTGCCCTGATTAGTGCACATATCTTTTCCTCCGAAATCAGTCTTCCCTGTGGTCGAATACGCGCTGGGTCTTCTTTTCGGAACGGGGCAGCGTATTCAGGGAAACCACGGCAACCTTGGGGGTTACGTTCATCCTCGATTTAAATAGCCTCTTTATCTCTTCTCCGGCCTTGGCGAAGTCTACGCGGCCCTCGGCCTCGGCGGTGATCATTATGATGTCTCTGTTAATGCTCTCGTCATGGGCTATGTCAATCTTGTATTCGCTGGAAATTCCGTCCACCATTCCCAGAAGCTGCTCAACCTGGCTCGGGAACATATTTACGCCGTGAACCTTGAACATATCGTCGCTTCTTCCGCTGATAGTGTCCAGACGCGGATACTTCCTGCCGCAGGAGCATTCCCCGGGAATAAGCCTGGATAAGTCGTGGGTGCGGAAACGTATCAGGGGCGCGCCCTCTTTTACAAGGGTGGTAATGACGATCTCCCCCGGTTCTCCGTCGGGCAGCACCTCGCCGGTCACGGGGTCGATTATCTCGGTGTATAAATAATCATCAAAGATATGCATTCCGGTCTGTCCGGGGCAGTTCACGCCTATGCCGGGACCGTAGATCTCCGTAAGACCATAGATATCATAGAGCTCTATGCCCAGCTCCTGTGCGATATATTTCCTCTTAGCCTCGCTCCAGCGCTCCGAGCCGATGACGCCCTTTTTAAGCTTGATCTTGTCCTTGATGCCCCTTTTATTTATCTCCTCAGCCAGCAGCAGGGCGTAAGAGGAGGTGGCGCAGAGCACCGTGGATTCTAAGTCTATCATCATCTGTATCTGCTTATCGGTATTTCCCGGACCCATGGGAATAGCCATGGCTCCAAGCTTTTCGCAGCCCGCCTGGAAGCCTATTCCCGCCGTCCACAAGCCGTAGCCGGGAGTGATGTGAATCCTATCCTTCTTCGTGATCCCGGCGATCTCGTAGCACCTTTTGAACATTTCCGCCCAGTCGTCCACGTCCTTTGCAGTATAGGGGATGATGACGGGCTTGCCCGTAGTTCCGGAAGAGGAGTGGATACGCACGACCTCCGAGTCGGGAACGGCCTGTATTCCTAAGGGATAGGCGTTTCTTAAGTCCGCCTTGTCGGTAAAGGGGATCTTTTCAAAGTCCTCGGGACTTGAAACTCCGCTTATTCCGGCCTTTTTATAGACCTCGCTGTAATAATTGCCGCTGGCAATGATACGCTTTATCTGCTTGTCCACGAGCTGAAGCTGTTCTTCGCTGATCTTCATAAAAATCCTCCATAAA
>CAMNBW010000210.1 GCA_946533525.1 uncultured Lachnospiraceae bacterium | reverse complement strand
AGTATGCTGGCACAGGCTAATCAGTCCAACCAGGGTGTTCTTTCACTCCTCGGCTAATAGCTTAAAGCAAAGGCATACAAAATTAATTAAAGCATTATCAAAATTATTGTTAATCGTACGTGCAGAGAGGGCTGTTTCCGAAAGGAGACAGCCCTTTCCCCGTGCCCGGAGTTTATGCCGGGGCAATATGGATTACAGATTCGGTAAAATGTAAAGTTCTCGTTAAAAACTTGTCAGAAAAAACCGTTGTTTTTTTTTGTTTTTTGTTGATTTGTGTGTGTTCCTATGCTAAAATCAAAAAGGTGTTTGGGAAATCTGCTTATTAATAAAGCTCTTACGGAGGTCATTCTGACCCCCGAATCCCATACTAAAATAATCAGAAAGGAACCTTTAGGATGAGCGATTATATCTTGGAACTGCAGGATGTGGTTAAAACATTCGGCGGTGTTACGGCCTTAAACGGTGTGCATTTCCAACTGAAAAAAGGCGAAATTCATGCGCTTATGGGAGAGAACGGCGCCGGTAAATCTACATTTATCAAGGTGATCACCGGAGTTCACAGACCCAACAGCGGGCGGATGCTCCTGGAAGGCAAGGAAGTAACTTTTAAATCCACGGACGAATCCTCCAAAATGGGGATAGCGGCTATTTATCAGCATGTTACCGCCTTTCCCGATCTGTCCGTTACGGAAAATATTTTCATGGGGCAGGAGATCAAAAACAAATTCGGCATTTATAAATGGGCGGAGATGACGAAGAAGGCGAAGGAGCTTATTGAGCCCCTAAGCTCCGATATAGACGTCAACAAAGCCATGTCTACCCTGTCCGTTGCGCAGCAGCAGCTTGTTGAGATAGCGAAGGCCCTGTCCAGAAACGCAAGAATCCTTATAATGGACGAGCCCACAGCCTCACTTTCCAAAAACGAGTGCGAGCAGCTCTATCAGATAACCGAAAGACTCCGGGATGAAGGAGTTTCTATAATCTTTATCACCCACAAATTTGAAGATATGTACCGTCTTGCCACAAGGGTTACGGTATTCCGTGACGCTCAGTACATCGGAAACTGGGATGTGGACAAGATCTCAAATAACGACCTTATAAACGCCATGGTCGGTCGTGAGCTTACCGCCATGTACCCCGAGAAGACGGCGAAGATAGGGGACGTCATCATGGAGGTGGACGATATTTCCAAGGAGGGATATTTCAAGAATATCTCCTTCAATGTCCGTAAAGGTGAGATTTTGGCCCTTACGGGACTGGTTGGCGCGGGAAGGACGGAGGTCTGCCAGAGTATCTTCGGAATCATGCCTCCCGACAGCGGAAAGATCGTGTTCGAAGGCAAGACAGTTAATATAAAGAGCCCCATAGACGCCTTAAAGCTCGGTATCGGACTTCTGCCCGAGGACAGACAGACCCAGGGTCTTGTAAACGAGCTGCCTATCTACCAGAACGTTACCTCCGCCGATATGTCGAAGTTTATAAAGGGCGGAGTAGTGGATACAAAGGAAGAGCAGAAGAAGGCTATAGAGCTCTGCCAGAAGATACAGCTTAAGGCCTCCGACATCAGCGCCCCTCCCTCATCTCTTTCGGGAGGAAATCAGCAGAAGGTCGTTTTTGCCAAGCTTTTAAACTGTGATCTTAAGGTATTGATCCTCGACGAGCCCACAAAGGGTATAGACGTCGGAGCAAAGTATTCCATATATGAGATCATGAACGAGCTGGCGGCAAGCGGATACGCCATCATCATGGTATCCTCGGAAATGCCCGAGGTATTCGGAATGGCCGACCGTATCGTGGTTTTGAGAAACGGCCGTGTCGCCGGAGAATTCGATCCCAAGGAAGCTACGCAGGAGACCATTCTCAACGCATCGCTGCAGGTTAAAACGGAAGGAGGACATTGAGGATGAAAAACGAGAAATCTTTTATATCCAAATTGACCGGCAGCCGTAACTTCGGTCTGGTCATCGTATTTATTATAATCGTCTTGATAGCGCTGATCGTTACGCCGTCTATCTTTAAGCCCAATACCTTTATCGGTATGATACAGAATAACGCGGTATACGGGCTTCTTGCCATAGCGGAGATGCTGGTTATCATAACCGGCGGTATCGATATTTCCATCGGAGCCATCCTGGCCTTCGTAGGAGGCGTTACTACGAAATATATGTCCGAGCACATGGAGCTGCCCTCGATTATCTGGGTGCTGCTGGCTTTAGTGGTTGGGCTCTTATGCGGAATGCTGAACGGAGTATTGGTGGGTTACCTGCATATCGTACCTATGATCGCAACCCTTGGAACAATGTATATCTTCCGCGGACTGGCCTTCCTTGTCAGCGGCGGTCAGTGGTGGATGCCCCATCAGATCGCTCCGGCTTATCAGGACTGGGCGATTAAGAAGATAGCGGGGCTGCCGGGAATTATATGGATAATGATAATCCTCTTTGTAGTCTTCGGCTTCTTCCTTTCGGTAACCACCCACGGGCGCCGTATCTACGCTATAGGTACGAGCCGTGAGTCCTCCGCGGTAGCAGGTATCAAGGACTCAACCGTAATCTTCAGGTCCATGGCTCTTTGCGGTATGCTTTCAGGACTTGCAGGAATGCTCTATACGGCCAACTACGCAACCTATGTTTACAATATCGGTGAGAGCTACGAGATGACGGCCATCGCCATCTGCGTTCTCGGCGGAGTAAGCATTACCGGCGGACGCGGACGCATGGACGGCGTAGTAATAGCCTTCATACTCATGTCCTTTATAACACAGTTTATAAGTCTGCTTCCCGGACTTTCGGTTTGGTCCAATGCTATTCAGGGAGCCATCATAATCGGGGCTGTCGGGCTGAACTTCTTTACGATCAGACAGGCTGAAAAGAGAGCCTTGAAAGAAAGGAGTGAATTGATCTAATGGCTGACAATAATATCAAAACACGCGACCTTACTGCTGATGAAGGCTTTAAACTCGGCGCTTTCCTTAAAAGCTGGGAGATGGTCTTAGTCTACATACTTGTAATAGTCAATATCGTTTTAAGTCTGGCTCGTCCCGACCTTTACAGCCTGACTACCCTGCAGTCCATTATCCAGTCAGGAATGGACGTTAGTCCTCTGGTTCTGGGAATGGTACTCATACTTATGCTGGGAGACATCGATGTATCCTGTGCGGCAGTTATGATCTTCTCCGCAATGTGTACGGGACTTGCAATGGATCACGGCGTTCCGGCCTTCATAGCGGTGCTTCTGGGCCTGCTGGGCGGAGTTTTATGCGGAGCAATTAACGGATGGCTCGTAGCCTATATCGGGATGCCGGCGGTTATCGTTACGATCTCTTCCTCCATGCTTTTCAGAGGAATAGTGGAGATCATCCTGAACGTAAACAGCTTAAAGAACTTCCCTGAGTTCTATGTAAGCGTTTCCTGGAACAACATAGCAAACTTTTTCCCGGTATCCCTTCTGCTCTTCCTTATCATGGGTGCTATCTTCGTATACATCCTGCAGAAGAGCCGCTTCGGGCGTACCCTCTATATCATCGGAAACAACGCTACCTGCGGACAGTATTCCGGTATTGACGTTAAGAAGACGAAGCTCATCGTATTCATGA
>CAMNBW010000209.1 GCA_946533525.1 uncultured Lachnospiraceae bacterium | reverse complement strand
CCGTCCACGATACGCGCCTGTACGCCGCGCACCAGGAAGCCGACAGAGCCGCGCTTATCCGCCCTGCTGTAGTTGGGTACTGAAATCTTGGGTGAACATTCGGACATGCCGTAGCCCTGTCCGACCTCAATATCAAAGGCGGCCAGGCTGTCCGCCAGCTCTCCAGAGAGGTATCCGCCTCCGCTTATAAGCTTATGCAGCCGCTTCCCCAGCACCTTTTCCCGGGCCTGTGTGCGGCTTAGGCCCTCCTGCTTCATGGCCATCTGAAGGTGGCTGTTTACGGCCTTCAGCATCATCGGAACCATCCTTATATAGGTGGGCTGGAAAAATTCTATAGAGTGGAACAGCTTCTTAAGGTCGGAGCAGATCGCAAGCTCGGTGCCGTAACGAAACAGCGTCAGCACGTCTCCGTTCAGACAGAATACATGGTTGATGGGGAGTACGTTTAGGGCGACCTCGTTGTACTGGTCTCCGAGATCATCGTTACAGAATATATTGTCGATACAGTTGGCGTGGGAAAGCATTACGCCCTTGGAAACACCGGAGGTTCCCGAGGTAAAGATTATGAGGGCGCAGTCTTCGGGCGACGCGGCCTGCTTTAGCTCATGCTCTATCGGGGTTTCGAGAATGACGGGCACGCTGACCCTGCGCCTTACGCGCTGAAGGCAGATTATCCTCTTGATGCTTTCGCAGTTCTCTATAAGGAAAGAGGCCCTGGGCTCATATTCCCAGTCATAGAAGAGGATGTCGATGTCGGCTTTCCGGGCATTTGCCACGAGATTGTCCGGGGAAAGCTGTACATCCAGAGGCACCGCCACAGCTCCCGAGGCGGTAACGCCCAGAAGGACGGTCAGATATTCATAACCGGTCTTTCCCAGCAGAGCGACGTGCAGCTTACGGCCATATGCTTCGGACTGCTCCTCAGTCCAGGCCGCTATCTTGTCGGTATCAGTACTGATCTGGGCATAGCTCTTCTCGTAGACGGTGTCGTCCTGCTCCCATTTCAGGAAGGTCTTGTTTCCAAAGGTCTTTCCGGCGTTTCGGACGAGCTCCAGTATGGTGGTTGTATCGTCTGCGTGAAGTTCCGGGTTTCCGCCATTATCATAAACGATATGGTCATTGCTGTAGTCCATGTGTACCCCTTTCTGCCCTATGATTCTAAGGCACTGTAAAAAGACTAAAACTTACTGTCTTATTATGGTCTAAAAAGGGGATTTTTTCAATATTACAAACGAATTGTATTGCGGTTGCAGGCACATTTTCTGCCTACTGCGCCAGCCCATTCACAGTAATTTTAATACTTGACGAAATTATTCTATCAGTAGAAAATAAATAAATAAATAGTACATGATACAGTGGTTGAAAGATGAAACCATCAATTTCAAAAAGACTTATTAATGCCGCAGCCGCTACTATATTAATAACCTTTTTTTCACTCCTTATAGATATTGTTCCGGCTATTACAAAAGACAATTCTGCCATTTGGCTGGGTGAAGCTATCGAGGTTTCCGGGGCGATCCTGGTAAATCCTTTAGTTGGCTGTTTAGCAGCTTTATTTAAATGTGCAATTCTTGACTACATTATTTACGGCAATTTCGAATATTTGGGTACTGATATTACACAAGCCCTGGCTGTGCTTCTAATTGCTCTTATATACAGAAGGATCTGCCGCAAAAAAAACAAATTTGGTGTAAAGGAGATCTTAACCTTTAATTTTGCCCAGATAGTCATCAATATAGGAGTATGCTACTTTCTGACAGTTCCGATTTTTACGTTTTTCTTTAGCGATGTCATTGATTCGTGGTCCCGTGATCAGATGTCTAATGCTCTTTCTTATCTTGTGGCGGATACTTTCACAGCCTGTATATCGACAGCACTTATCGGGACTATTATTATTGCCGTTGCTACCAGCCTGAAAAAGCGCATGAGGCGGTCAAAGGCAATAAAAATATCTTCTCTTCTTCCCAAGATCACCTATATTTCCTACATATATCGCTCTCGTGCAATAAAATATTTTATCGGAGCCTTTTTGGCTGTCATAGTTACCATTGTTGACAGTATCCTTTCCGGCCATATTCTTGGTCAGGACGCTCTTGCCGCAGTATCGGTCGCTTTTCCGCTGGTTTTCCTTACAGCCTTTCTTTCACCGCTCTGCGTAAATGGCTGCATTGAATTGTGTTCAGAGCTTCATGGTCAAAAGGAATATGAACGCGCCAATAAGCTTTTTACATTGGGCCTTATTGCCACATTAGCGGTCGGATTATTACAGACAGCCCTGTATTGGGGGATCAAAGACTTATATTTCAATTTCTTTATTCCTGGTACCGATACCTCAATAAGGCTTCTCGCTGAGCAGTATTATTCTGTCTTGATTTTTCTTCCGCCGGTAATCGGACTTATGATGTTTTTGGGGGAAGCAGCTGCATCGGATGGAGATGACCGCCTTTCCACTTCAGGATACGTTGTGGCTTTCATATTAAATATAGTATTTTCATGCATTTTTGTGAGAATAGCAGGCATCAAAGGACTTGCGATCGGTACTCTTCTTGCATATGGCGGATGTATTTTATTTGAGCTCACCCATTTTCTTAAAAAGAGCAATACGTACCGCTTGCGTCCGTATTTTTCGTGGGCAGATATAAAAGCTTTCATCACACTGTCCTTTTCAAAGAGACTTCCTGCATTATGTATGTTTGTTGCTTCTATTGCTTTTACGAAGGGTATCACTACCATATGCGGCAGTGGTCATCTTATTGCAAATACGATATTATGTTCCATGTTGGTGGTTTACGAAATGGTGAAGGCGCCTTCTGAGGGCGCTTATGATATAATTGCTGCTTATTTTGACGAAAAAAACTTCAAAGGCCTTAAAGAGATCTTTTCTTATTCAATGTGGGTGTGTATCTTGATTGGCTTTGTTTTTTCAATGCTGATCTTTTCCTTCCCGGGCCTGTTCCTTTATCTTTTTGGTATAGCTGCTTCGCCATTTTATTTTGAGCTTATACAATGTGTAAGATTTTGTGCTATTGGCATTATGGCGGCCTCTTTCACGGGTTTTCTTAATAATTACTATGGTGCCACGAGGAAGCCTTATTGGTCTGATCTGTTGATATTCCTTAGAACCCTGCTGCTTCCCGCCCCCTTCTGTCTTACCTTTTCCGTAAACGAAGGCGTTGTGGGAATGGGAAGAGGTATGCTGCTTTCACAGATAATTGCCATAGTGATCTTCTTCGGCTTTATGCTGGTAGCAAAAGGACTGGCATTTATTCCTTACATGGTCGATGTTGAGGAATTCCAATATGTATATTGCCTAAGCTTTGAATTTAATGATGCGGGCCTTGAAAGGCTTTCCGATTTTGTAGAAAAAATACTGAAGTTCAACGAAGTTCCCGCAGATGTCATCAGCCGGAAAAAAGAAAATGTCAGGCTGCTTTTTGATGAAATAAGAAACCTTCCCGATAACAAAGATGATAAAAATTTATTGGGAGAATGTGTTATTGCGATGGATGATAAATCCATATTAAAAATAAAGGATACCGGGAAATTATTCACACCAAACCTGGAAGGCCTGGAATTTGAACATACAGTGCTTCTTGAAAATAACTGCAATATATTCAA
>CAMNBW010000208.1 GCA_946533525.1 uncultured Lachnospiraceae bacterium | reverse complement strand
CTTCTGCCGCTACCCGAGGGGATGTGATGATAAAGAACGTCATCCCCAAGCACTTGGAATCCATAACTTCGAAGCTTATCGAGATGAACTGCGAGGTGGATGAGTTCGACGATGCCGTAAGGGTTGTTGCAGCGAGAGGACTTAGAGCTACCCAGATAAAAACCCTGCCCTATCCCGGATTTCCGACGGATATGCAGCCCCAGGCAGGAGTTACCCTCGCGCTTTCCGAAGGGACCAGCACGATAACCGAGAGCATATTCGAGAACCGTTTTAAATACGTGGACGAGGTCGTCCGCATGGGAGCCAATATAAAGGTCGAAGGAAACACCGCTATAATAACCGGCGGCGGAAAGTATTCGGGAGCCAACATAACAGCCCCCGACCTTAGAGCGGGTGCAGCCCTCTGTATAGCCGGACTTGCGGCTGAGGGAGTGACTGTAGTGGACGATATCCACTATATCGAGCGCGGCTATGAGGATTTCGACAGCAAGCTTAGAGCTATGGGAGCCCAGATAGAAAAGACCGAGAGCGAAAGAGAAGTAAGAAAGTTCAAATTGAGGTCAAAAATAGTAAGCTGATAACATTCCCGTTATCAGCTTTTCCATTCTAATAAGACTCTGATAATGATAAGGCTTTGGTTCGAGAGCCGTCCTGTCAGATAATAGCTTCTATGAAGATCCCGTGTTCATGGGAAAGATCCAGATAGTGGCTGCCTACGTGTACCATAGGGTGGGCGAGATCGAGCTTGTTGATAAGAACTATATCCCCCTCCAGACCGTTTGACAGACGCACACGGTTATTAAGATAGGTATTAACTATATATTCAAGAAAGACCAGGATATACTGCGCATCATATTTTTGCAGACCTTCAGACTCAAAGATACCTATTACCTGGAAAGGGCAAAGCGGGCCGCGGTAGCAGCGGGCGCTGGTCATCGCATCGTAGACGTCTGCAATGGAGACGATCTTGGCGAATCTGTCTATCCTGTCACCGGTAAGCCCGAGGGGATAGCCGCTCCCGTCGCAGCGCTCATGGTGCATTAAGGCCGCGTTCTTTACATGATCGTTGACATCGGTCTCTTTTAATATATTAAAGCCCTCTATAGTATGGGTTTTTATTATCGAATATTCCTCGTCCGTAAGCTTCGCGGGCTTGGTTACGATCTTCTCGGGAATATGAAGCTTCCCCACATCGTGCAGCAGGCCGCAGAGAGTCAGCGTATCGAGGTCGCCCTGGGGCATCCCGAGCCACTTTCCGAAAACATTGCATATGAGCGAAACGTTGAGGCAGTGGGCGTAGGTGGGATCGTCGTACATACGCATGTTGTGGAGCATATCGAAAAGATGCAGTCCCGACATATTTCCCGAGAGCAGCTTCGTAGGCTCCGCGAGCATGGTCTCAGTATCCACATGCCCGTTTGAACGCCGCGTAACGATGTCGTTTATGGAAGAGCTGAAGCTCTCCACGCTTTCGTCGAAAGTCTTTTTGAACTTTCTGTATTCGGCACTGGCCTTGATCTTTTCCGAAAAGGATGCTTCCTTTTGAGGCACGGTATCAGGAGTGATATTTGCGGTCTCTTCCTTGATACGTACTGAAAGAATAGAATAAAACTCGAGCTTGGTTATGGCTTTATCAGTTAGAACCATATCCTTGGGAAGGATCAACTGATTGTTATATGTATAAACATCCTCTGATATTATCATCCCGGGAACTAAGTCCTGAGTTAAAATTCTGGGCATCGAATGACCTCTGTATTATAATTATGTAACATTACTAAGTATAAGAATTTTGTATCTCTATGTCAAATATAAGAATTGACTATCTGCGGCATAAAGTGTATTGTTAGTAAAGACGATTCATTAGATGGAGGAAGAAGAATATGGAAAAAAGATTATTTACATCCGAATCGGTTACGGAAGGACATCCCGACAAGGTCTGCGATGCCATATCCGATGCTATCTTAGATGAGTGCATGAGACAGGATCCCATGAGCCGTGTGGCCTGTGAAACAGCAGCCTGCACCGGCTTTGTGCTGATTACGGGAGAGATAACCACCAAGGCCTATGTGGACATACAGAAGGTTGCAAGAGATACCATAAAGGAGATCGGGTATACAAAGTCGGACTACGGTTTTGACTCCAATACCTGCGCGGTTTTAGTTGCTATCGACGAGCAGTCTCCCGATATTGCCATGGGCGTGGACAAGGCTCTTGAGACCAAGGACGATCTGAAGGCTCTTGAAAAGAACATGTCCGATGAAGAGATCGGAGCTATCGGCGCCGGCGACCAGGGAATGATGTTCGGCTTTGCGACCAACGAGACTCCCGAGTATATGCCCTATCCTATCGACCTTGCGCATAAGCTGGCCTTAAAGCTTACGGAAGTAAGGAAGAACGGCACTCTTAAATATTTAAGACCCGACGGAAAGAGCCAGGTTTCCGTAGAGTACGATGAGAACGGAAAGCCCTCGAGGCTTGAGGCTGTGGTAATCTCCACCCAGCATGACGACGATGTAACTCAGGAGCAGATACACAAGGATATAAAGAAGTATGTAATGGATCCCGTGCTTCCCAAGGAGCTCGTAGACGATTCCACAAAGATCTTCATTAACCCCACCGGCCGTTTCGTTATCGGCGGACCTCACGGCGACGCAGGTCTTACCGGCAGGAAGATAATCGTTGATACCTACGGCGGCTATGCCCGTCACGGCGGCGGAGCCTTCTCCGGAAAGGACTGCACAAAGGTTGACCGTTCGGCGGCCTATGCAGCAAGATACGTTGCAAAGAACATAGTTGCGGCGGGTCTCGCAGACCAGGTTGAGATCCAGTTATCATACGCGATAGGTGTTGCGAACCCTACTTCCATCATGGTCGATACATATGGCACAGGAAAGGTATCGAACGAGAAGCTCACCGAGATAATCAGAGAGAACTTCGACCTTCGTCCGGCAGGAATAATCAAGATGCTGGATCTGAGGAGACCCATATACAAGCAGACGGCGGCTTATGGTCATTTCGGAAGGACAGATATAGACCTGCCCTGGGAGAAGCTTGATAAGGTGGACGACCTTAAAAAGTATCTCTAATTGTAACTACTTAGAGCAGCCCTATTCTGTGACAGAACATGAGAACCATGCCGGAATAAATGGCATGGTTCTTTTTTCTACATCCCTTATGCATAAAGAGGAAATCCGATGTCTTTTGTACACCTTCATACCCATACCGAATACTCACTTTTGGATGGAGCGAACAAGATAAAAGAATATGTATCCCGGGTCAGGGAGCTGGGGATGAATTCTGCGGCCATAACCGACCACGGCGTGATGTTCGGGGTTATAGACTTTTACAAGGCCTGTCAGGATGCGGGGATAAAACCGATCATCGGCTGCGAGATCTACGTTGCGCCGGGATCGCGCTATGAGCACGAAACCGGGGACAGCGACGAAAGATATTATCACCTCGTGCTTCTGGCGGAGAACAATACGGGGTATCAGAATCTCATGAAGATAGTTTCCACAGGCTTTGTGGAGGGCTATTATTATAAGCCCCGTGTGGATATGGAGACTCTGGAAAGGTATCACGAGGGCCTGATAGCGACTTCGGCCTGCCTTGCGGGAGAGGT
>CAMNBW010000207.1 GCA_946533525.1 uncultured Lachnospiraceae bacterium | reverse complement strand
GCCTTCCTCCTGGGTGATGCCGAATTCATCCACCATCTCTTCTTCCGTCTCTTCCATCGCCTCTTCCTCTGCTGCCGAAGGAATGAACTGCGTCAGGTAGGCGTCCTGGGGCAGGCCCGCAAACATGGCCGGAACGTTGAGCACAACGCCGTCCATCTCATAGGGAAGCTTAAGGCTTACCGCGCTGGCCGAGGCCTCGCCGCCCTTCTCCTTCGTGGTCTCGACGACCATCTTGAAATTCTGTCCCATCCACTTCGCCATGCCGCGCTCGCCGTCATAGAGCTTCGCCACGCGCTCGCCGTTCACATAGACCTCTATCTTATAGGGCGTCTCAACCGCCTGCCCGTTGTAGTCCATGGCCTTATTGTCAAAATATACTGTATGCCCCCTGCCGATTACGAACATGACTGCACAAATCGCCACAAGGACCGCTATCATTCCCAACCTGAAAAGCAGTGTCCGCGTCTTATTCATTACGCCGCCTTCTCCTTTCCGCTATTCTTCAACTGGTCAGCCTTAAGCTGCTCCGCAACCTGGCTCTTCTCCTTGCGCTTCTTCGTCTCGTACATAACGAGGGCGACCGTGATGACCGCATAGGATACGAACACACGGAAATACTCACCTATCATCGAATCCCCGGTGATCTTCGCTCCCGCCGAGGGCGCCACTATGAACATCAGGTGAAAGAGCGTAACTCCCAAAAATACATTTCCTATGGAAGCCTTGTCTACCGAAGCTCCGCCGACTAAGAGAGCCGCTATACAGAACATACCGATCTGTGAGTGGGAGCTGTAGGTCGCTATATTACCCATATTCTGAAGGTAGATGACCATGCCGAAGCCCGCAAGTACCGTGGACATTATTATCGAGATTATCCTCGTCCTCTCCACGTCGATACCGGCGTCCTTCGAAACCTCCATATCCTGTCCGACCGCGCGCATATCCTGTCCCAGCTTCGTACGCCTGAACCACACGATAAAGAGGCACAAAAGCGCAATTATCATAAACGTCGCCACCGGGATCTTTACCCCTCCGATGGAAAGCGGGATAAGGTCATCGAGCTTCTGCCTCATATCCAGGAGGCTCACCGTGTTTCTGATGCCGTAGCCTCTGGGAAGCTTAAGCGAGGAGTGCTTTATCGGGATTATCGGTCCCATGAAATAGAGCACCACGAGCTGATATACGCCGTTTATGAAATAGCTTATGATGTAGCTCGTGACCATCTCGCGGCCCTTAGCCATGTTAAGTATCTTTCCGCATACAAACCCTAAGAGCATCGAGATCGGTATGGAGATTATCATTGCGAGCACCATTCCGGGAATACCGACTATCTGCCAGTCGGAAACCAGGATCAATCCTATCTCTCCCGCCATAGCCCCGAGCGTCATACCGAAATTAAGTCCCATTCCGGCTATTATCGGGATCAGAAGGCAGAGTATCAGGAAGGTGTTCCTGCCCATTCTCGTCACTATCTCATTTATCAGGTAGCTGGGCGAGAAGCCGGACAGAGGTATGCAGACGGCGCAGATCAGCACAAACATCAGGGGTACTGAATTCGCCGCTATGACCTTCTTTATCGTTTCAAAAGTTACAGCCTTTTTATTTTCCATTATTTCGCCCTCTCAGTCTTTCTCGTCAGAGCGTAGAGTATCATACCGTTTGAAACTATGATCCTTATGACCTCGCTCATATCCATATGTATCATATTGTTCATTACTGTAGGGGTCATGGTAACGATTCCCTGGAAAAGGAAGGTACCGATTATAACGTTTGCAATGGAGGCCTTGTTCACCGTAGCCCCTCCGATGAGGATGGCGGAGACCGCAGGCAGAGCCATATAGAAGGGCGCCATATAGAGCTGGATAAAGCCGAAGCCCTGCTGATATACCAAAATTCCGACTGCTGCAAGCCAGGTTGACATAACTACAGAGGTCAGCCTCGTCTTGTCTATATCTATTCCCGCCGCCCTTGCAAAGGCCGGGTTGGAGCCCACCGCCGTCATTGCCGTGCCGGTCTTGGTGTGAAGGAAGGCCCATATTATAAAGGCTATGACCGCGAAGAAAAGCAGTGTCCCCGTCGGTATGGAAAGGTTTCCGATATTTATCTGAAGGAAGTTGGCAAGCACCTTGTCATAGTAGCCCTCAAGGGAAATCGTGGTACGAAGTCCCTTTCCCGCAAGACCCCAGACCATGTTGGGACTGTGATAAGGCAGGAGCAGCCACATCATACACATAAATGAAACGGAGGAGAAGCCTACGTAGGTGGCTATCATCATCTCTCCGCCCTTGATCTTGTTTAAGAGCCAGCCGTAAAAATATCCGAGTATCACCGCGAAGGGCGTCGCTATGACTATTGCCATCACAAAGGACAGCCCTCCGGTAAAGCCGAACTCAATGGAGAGGGTCGCCCCCAGCAGTCCGGATATTATTCCCAGCGGAAGTCCGAAGTTGAGTCCGCAGCCGGAATGTACCATCGGAACCATAGCCAGCACCAGTATGGCGTTCCAGCTGAAACGGTTAATGGTATTGGAGATCTGCGTCGGCAGATCGGAGCCCGCTATGGGCGCCATTATGAACAATAACAGCAGGAAGCCTGCGATTATGAGCCTCGGCAGCCCGAAGTCGTTCACTATATTTCGAATTCGATCAGTAAATGTTACTTTTGCGTTTTCTTCCATCAGTCTATCCTTTTTCCTATTAAACAACCTGGCTTATCATCAGCGTTCCGAGCGCCTCTGAGCGCTCCGTCGATTTCAGGATACCCGCGATCTTTCCTCCCGAAACCACGGCGATCCTGTCACAGGTCGACCTCAGCTCCTCGAGCTCGGAGGAGATCATTACCACAGTGACCCCGCTCTCCCGGTTGAACTTCTTTAATGCCTCCAAAACCAGAGCCTTGGCTCCTACATCTATACCTCTCGTAGGCTCCGAAACAAAGAGGAACTTCGGCTCCAGCGCAAAGGCCTTTGCCAGACACACCTTCTGCTGGTTCCCTCCCGAAAGCTCCCGGGCACTTTGTCTACTTCCGGTACACTTTATCTGAAGCTCAGCTATATACTTTTCCGTCACCTCACGGATGGCCTTTTCGTCCCTCCATTTAATGAGGCCGCCCAGATAGGGCTTCAGGAATTTGTTCTGTATCTGCATGGCCGGGAAGGCCACGTTCCATTCCAGAGACTCATCCAGTAGAAGGCCCACTCCCCTTCTGTCCTCGGATACAAAGGCGATGGACGCATCGAGGCATTTCCTCGGGGAATTTAAGGGGATCTCCTTCCCGTCGAAGATTACCGTTCCGCCCGCCTCATAGAGCCCCATGACTCCGTTGGGGATTCCGAGCTTGCCCTGTCCGGCCAGTCCTCCTATGCCGAGGATCTCGCCCTTATAGATATCCAGATTCACGTCCCTGACTGTCTCTCCGGGCATGTCCACCCACAGATGCTTTATGGACATTATCACTTCAGCGTCTTTATCATCGCTGCCGGGTCTCTCATCCTCAGAGTCCTCTTTCTTCGATGACTCTATGGATCTGCCCACCATATCCCGGGTTATCTCGGCTTCCGAGGTCTCCTTAGCGGGAGTATCGCTGACCACGTAGCCGTCCCGCATGACCACTACTCTGTCGCAGACATCCAGTATTTCATATAATCTGTGGGTAATAAAGATGA
>CAMNBW010000206.1 GCA_946533525.1 uncultured Lachnospiraceae bacterium | reverse complement strand
TGTTATCTACATGGGATGAAAATAAGTATCGTAAAAATGATTATATAGATACTGTGTGGAAAGGGTGCTTTAAGTTGAATAAGGAGCATTTCTACCATGTTGGAGCTAAAGAAGAAAACAGAAACTCTATGATGGAGGCTCTTCTTATGAACTATGATCCAGCTACTTGTCCTAAAAGACCGATGGCTAATGGGGAGCAACTGACTTTAGAGAGTATCGCATTGTAAATGAGTAAAGCCGGAGAATGGTATTTGAAGTTGCGCCGCCAATAGTCTTCAAAAATGTCTGCGCCTAAAGCAGAGAAGGATCCATTAGGTTTTTCTTAAAAATCAATATAAATCAAACGAATTCACGCAATACACCTTTACTTTCCAGACAACTTCCTTGCATATGTAAGAATGCGATTAAGGGTAGATTCATAGTCGTAAGGATGCAGTAATTTAACATCTGATTTAGGCTGTTCTGGGAACCATTCCACGAATTCATCGAGGGATGTATATGCTTTATCGGAACTTCTATACTTCGGATAGTATCTCCAGTATAAATCGAAAACATCGATTCCGAGTTCATGGAAAGGCCCTTCGCCATCTTTGAGTTCTGAAAAATTCCTGGTTGAAAAAGAGCCAATGTTTTCTGTGTTACCTGAACCTGGCTTATCCCCAGCGATTCTGTATTTTTCCTGAATAAAGTATTTTACATCATAAAATGGACACTGGATTTTGTCTCGGTCCTCATAGTCAAAAACTTGACTCTCTTGAGCCTGACCGTTACGTTTGTAAACAAATCCGATGACATAGTGTTTTGAATAATCGGTGTATTTATACTCTATGTTTTTTGTATTATTGCGCATATATGAGCCATAGGATCCAAGGGTAAACTTAATGGTGGACTGATTAGAATCTACATATGTTGTCTTTATATCTATAGCGATCTTATCTTTGGATGATGCGCTGCTCATCATAATAAAATCCGGGTAAACAGTTTGTGATTCAGGTGTAGTTAAAATCATACCATGCCTTTTGGCGATAGTTTCCAAGACTGGCTGAACGAGCATTTCAAAAATACGGCCAATGATTTTCGAGTCTGTTCCGAGTGTATGGATTTTATTTGATGAATCTAAGATGCCATATGCTTCAAGCTTTACTTTTGCCATTTCTTCATAAAACTCATCGATTATAAAATCGCTCATTATATTGTTCCTTATATTTGTATAAATGAAATTCTTCTATTGATAATTTAATAATTACAGATGGTTTTACGTTCTCCTCACATAAAGCAACAAGTCGTTCATAAATTTTTGCACCTGTCTTTACCGAGAGCATTTGTTGGTCGAGCGCTTTATGGCTCATCGCATTAACCTCTAATGGAATATTATAAGGGTAAACGACGTTTGAAGCAACAGGGAATATGGTGGTCGCCATCAATGATAATCTTGTATTAAAGCACTTCAATCCTAATTTCATCTTTATTCTCTCTTGTATATATGTATACAATTATGTTAAAATTATTAAAAATTTTTGTGAAATATTTATGCTCTTCGGACGGGTACTGACACCGGTGCCGGAGGGGGCATACATTTTGGAAGAAGGTTTGTCATATCATGAGATTCTATATGCCGACGGAGCTTTTGGACGATGAGAACTGTGTCGAAAAGCATTCCGACAGGTTTTTGGCGCTGGGAAAAAATGCGCTGATCGTCACCGGAAAAAATTCAGCCAGAAACAACGGTTCCTTTGATGATGTTACCGCTGCCCTTGATAAACAGGGCATCGCATGGACTGAGTTTGCCGAGATCGAGGAAAATCCTTCGGTTGAAACAGTAATGAAGGGCAAAGATGCGGCCATTCAAAACAATGCGGATTTCATAATCGGCATAGGCGGAGGCTCACCCCTCGACGCAGCCAAGGCCATAGCGCTTATGGCGGCTCATCCCGAAGCGGGTGCAGAGTCGCTCTACGGCGGGGATCTCGATTCAAATGCGCTCCCTATGGCCGCTGTCCCGACTACCTGCGGTACAGGCTCCGAGGCCACAGGAGTAGCTGTGCTTACGAGGCATGAGCTTAAGACCAAGGGCTCCATCCCCTACCGCATCTTTCCGAAGGTCGCCTTCATAGACGGAAAATATCTCGTGGACGCCCCCATGTCCCTTATTATCAGCACCGCAGTGGACGCCCTGTCCCATATAGTTGAAAGCTATTTCATGCTCAAGGCCGATGAATACAGCCGCATGGCGGCGATGCACGGGCTAAAGGTGTGGGCGAGGTCGAAGCCGATACTCTTAGGAGAGAGGTATCTTAATGCACAGGACAGAAGAAATCTTATGTGTGCCTCGACCCTTGCCGGCATGGCGATAGCCCAGACGGGCACCTCAATACCCCACGCTTTGAGCTATCCTTTGACCTATGAACTGGGGATACCCCATGGCAGGGCGGTGGGATACTTCCTCGGAGCCTTCCTTGAAGAGGCGCCGGACGAAGAGAAGTGGGAGCTGCTGACCACCGGGGGCTTCAGGAATATTTCGGAATTCAAGGTCTTTTTAAAGAGGCTTGTCGGAGACATCGAGGTTACTGAGGAGGTCCTGAACCGGGGCTATGAAATGGTAAAGGACGATCCGAAGCGGATGGAGTGCAGTATTTTCCCGGTGAGCCATGAGGATTTGAGAAAGATAGTATATGGTCAGGATGCGCAGAAATTCGCATAGGAAGGGCGCAGGCGCCTGCGGATTTCGCTGATAAAAAAGATAAAAACGTATGTCGATAAAATTAAATCATGTAGGAGGAAAAATCTAATGAACAGAATGGAAAACACACCACAGGTAAAGATCGGAATCGTCTCGGTAAGCCGTGACTGCTTCCCGGAGTCGCTGGCGGTCAACAGGCGCAAGGCGCTGGTTGAGGCCTACAAGGGTAAGTACGATGCGGCGGATATTTATGAGTGCCCGATCTGTATCGTAGAGAGCGAGATCCACATGGTACAGGCTCTCGAAGACGTCAAGAAGGCAGGCTGCAACGCCTTATGCGTATATCTCGGAAACTTCGGTCCCGAAATATCCGAGACCCTTCTTGCAAAGCACTTTGACGGACCCAAGATGTTTGCTGCGGCAGCCGAGGAGAGCCAGAACGACCTTATGCAGGGCAGAGGCGATGCTTACTGCGGAATGCTCAACGCAAGCTACAACTTAAAGCTCCGCAACGTGGGCGCTTACATCCCCGAGTATCCGGTTGGAGATGCCGGCGACGTTGCCGATATGATACATGACTTTGTACCCATCGCAAGGGCTATAATCGGTCTTTCAGAGCTTAAGATCATATCCTTCGGTCCCAGACCTCTTAACTTCCTTGCCTGCAACGCACCGATCAAGCAGCTTTACAACCTTGGAGTAGAGATAGAGGAAAATTCCGAGCTCGATCTCTTCGAGGCATTCAATAACCACGCTGATGATAAGAGAATTCCTGACGTTGTCAAGGATATGGAGCAGGAGCTTGGAGCCGGAAACAAGAAGCCCGAAATACTGAACAAGCTTGCTCAGTATGAGCTGACCCTTCTGGACTGGGTTGAGGAGCATAAGGGCTATCGCAAATATGTTGCCATCGCAGGAAAGTGCTGGCCCGCATTCCAGACACAGTTCGGCTTCGTTCCCTGCTATGTGAACAGCCGTCTTACCGGACGCGGCATCC
>CAMNBW010000205.1 GCA_946533525.1 uncultured Lachnospiraceae bacterium | reverse complement strand
AGATGGGATTTTGGAAATATTTTAAAGAAGAGGTGAAGGTCATACGTGACCGGGACCCCGCCATACATTCAGACAGTGAGGTGCTTCTTTACTCCAGCTTCTGGGCCGTATTCTGGTACAGGATAGCCCACAGGCTCTATGAAAAAAAGCACTTCTTTTTGGCGCGCGCCATTTCCCAGCACGCCGTAAGGCGGACGGGTATAGAGATCCATCCCGGGGCGCGTATCGGAGAGGGCTTATTTATCGACCACGGTTCGGGAGTCATAATCGGAGAGACCACGGTAATAGGAAACAATGTGACCCTCTATCAGGGGGTGACCCTCGGAGGAACGGGGAAGGAGCAGGGAAAGCGCCACCCCACCATCGAGGACAACGTAATGATCTCCACGGGAGCCAAGGTACTGGGAAGCTTTACGATCGGAGCCAATTCCAAGATAGGTGCGGGCTCGGTGGTCTTAAAGCCGGTGCCTCCCAACTGCACGGTGGTCGGAGTACCGGGGCGCATCGTAAAGCGGACGGACAACGCGGGACTGCCCTGCGACGATCTGAACCAGACCGACCTGCCCGATCCCGTAAGAGACGATATAAACAACTTAAAACACACGGATACGGAGATCACGAATCACGTCATAGAGCTCGAGCTGGAGGTCAGGGAGCTCAAAAGGGAACTGGAAAGATGCAGACAGAACAGACAGGAGGGCAGCTGAGGGCTGCGGGGTGAGGAATATGAAGATATTTAATACGTTGTCGGGAATAAAGGAAGAATTCAAGCCCATAGAAGAGGGCAAGGTTTCGATGTATGTCTGCGGGCCTACGGTCTATAACCTTATCCATATCGGAAACGCGAGACCCATGATAATCTTCGACACCTTCAGGAGATACATGACGAGCCGCGGCTACGATGTAAATTACGTGTCGAATTTTACCGATGTGGACGACAAGATAATAAAGGCAGCCAACGAGGAAGGAGTCGATTCGAAGGAGATCTCCGAGCGCTACATAAAGGAATGTAAAAAGGATATGCAGGGCTTAAACGTCATGGAGGCGACGACCCACCCCAAGGCTACGGAAGAGATCGACGGAATGATAGAGATGATCTCGACCTTAATAGAGAAGGGCTTTGCCTACGCCGCTCCCGACGGAACGGTCTACTTCAGGACGAAGAAATTCCGGGATTACGGAAAGCTTTCCCATAAGAATATGGACGACCTCGATTCCGCCTTTGGCCGGGAGCTCAAGGTCGCCGGGGGAGACGGCAAGGAGGACGCCCAGGACTTCGTGCTGTGGAAGCCGAAGAAGGAGGGAGAGCCCTACTGGGAGTCGCCCTGGTGCGAGGGGAGGCCGGGCTGGCATATAGAGTGCTCGGTCATGGCGAAGAAGTATCTCGGCCCCACTATCGACATCCATGCCGGGGGCGAGGACCTTATCTTCCCCCACCATGAAAACGAGATAGCCCAGTCGGAGGCGGCCAACGGAGTGCCCTTTGCACACTACTGGATGCATAACGGCTTTTTAAATATAGACAACGTAAAGATGAGCAAGTCCCTCGGGAATTTCTTCACCGTAAGGGACATCTCGGAAAAATACGACCTGGAGGTCCTGAGATTTTTCATGCTCTCGGCCCATTACCGTTCGCCGCTCAATTTCTCGGCGGAGCTCATGGAGTCTGCCGCACAGGGCTTAAAGCGGATAAAGACGGCGGTGGAGAACCTAAGCTTCCTTATCGGAAATGCCGAGGATAAGGATCTGAGCCCGGAAGAGACGCAGGGTCTTAAGACGGCGGAGGACTTCGTAAATAAGTTCAACGAGGTCATGGACGACGACTTAAATACGGCGGATGCCATAAGTACGGTCTTTGAGCTGGTGCGCCACGCCAATACCACGGCCAATGAGAACAGCTCGAAAAAATACCTGTCCGGGATAAAGGAAATAATCGTAAGGCTCATGGACATTCTGGGACTGGAAGCCGAGGCCGGCTCTGAGCTTTTGGACGAGGAGATCGAAAAGCTGATCGAGGAGAGGAACGAGGCCAGAAAGAGCAAAAACTTTAAAAGGGCAGACGAGATTAGAGACCAGCTTAAGGAGGCCGGGATAATACTGGAAGATACGAGAGCCGGGGTAAAATGGAAGAGAGCGTAATAAGGACCTATTCCCCGATAACCTTTGCCTTTATCGGCGACGCGGTGTATTCCCTCTTTATAAGGGATAAGGTGGTAAGGAAGGCCAACTGCCAGGCGAAAAAGCTGCACCAGAGAACGGCGAAATATGTAAGCGCCAAAGCCCAGTCCGGGGCCGCGGCAAGGCTCCTTGAGGAAGGCTTCTTAACCGAAGAGGAGGAGGACATCTACCGCAGGGGGAAGAACGCCAATACCGCCACCATGGCGAAGAATGCCACGCCCTCCGAGTACCACAAGGCCACGGGCTTTGAGGCGCTTTTGGGGTGGCTCTACCTTATGGAGAGGCAGGAGAGGTTAAGGGAGATAATGGAAAGGGCATATGAGATAAGCGACCCGCTGGCGTGACATGAGGGGATTTTTATGAGAGATAATGAATTTACCATAGAGGGAAAAAACGAGATAATCGAGGCCTTTCGCGCGGGGAAGAGCATCGACCGCCTCTTTTTACTGGACGGAGCCCGGGACGGGGCCATGCAGACGATAAAGAGGGAGGCTAAGAAGCACTCTGTAAGGATAGATTTTGTGGACAGGACGAGGCTCGACCAGCTCTCCCCCGGCGGCAAGCATCAGGGGGCCATAGCCTATATGGCGGCCTACGAGTATTCCTCGGTGGAAGATATACTCGCCTTTGCCGATGAAAAGGGCGAAAAGCCCTTTATCTTCCTGCTCGACAATATCGAGGACCCTCACAATCTTGGGGCAATAATAAGGACGGCCAATGTCTGCGGAGCCCACGGGGTCATCATCCCGAAAAACAGGGCCGTGGGGCTGACCTCTACGGTGGCGAAGGCCTCGGCCGGAGCCATCAACTATACCCGGGTCGCCAGGGTCACGAACCTCGGTCAGACTATCGACGAGCTTAAAGAGAAGGGTCTGTGGTTCGTCTGCGCGGATATGGACGGCGAGACGATGTACAGCCTCGACCTCAAGGGAGCCATAGGGCTGGTCATAGGCGCAGAGGGCAGCGGGGTAGGCAGGCTCGTCAGGCAGAAGTGCGACTACGTGGCGGCCATACCCATGAAGGGGGATATAGATTCCTTAAACGCCTCGGTGGCAGCAGGAGTGCTCGCCTATGAGATCGTCAGGCAGAGGCAGGTGTAAAGATATGATTGACAGGAGGCGCTATTCCTGTTAAAATACGTTTTGCTGCTGCAGATGAGCGGCAGCGAAAATTGCGCTGATGTAGCACAGTCGGTAGTGCACCGCATTGGTAGTGCGGGGGTCTCCAGTTCGATTCTGGACATCAGCATTGAAAGAAGAGCTGTCGCGTGATGCGGCAGCTTTTTTTAATCTCTATTTACCTACATTCTCTATCACAAATCTGTTAAATGAAATACCGCATAAGTGTTAAATGAAATAGCACAGAAATGTTAAATGAAATTGCGCATAAATGTTGTTAGTGTAAAATATTTGTCGGTTAGATAATAATAGATATAGATTTATGTAAACCAAAAGGGAAGGCGATGACTGGAATTGTCTTTTGATAGAAATTGATATATAATTTAGCAAGTTAAAGATG
>CAMNBW010000204.1 GCA_946533525.1 uncultured Lachnospiraceae bacterium | reverse complement strand
CCAGGAGCTGTAAATGTATATACTGCTTGGCTTTATTATTTTCATAATCTGGATAATCCTTATGGTAGTCCTCCATAAGGCAAAGCTGCAGGCATGGTTTGAAGTCGTAGGTTCCGTCGGCCTGTTTATTTTCGGCATGGTCTATATCAGGCCCATCGCGGTAGAACCCCTCTCCAGAGCAGTTGCTGCTCTGGCGGGTATCTTCGGAAGATTGACGGGAACCTTTCAGAACTTTTTCCGATACGGGATAATCTTTATCCCGACCAGAGACAGCGGAAACCTTACCCTTCAGATAGACTTCGAGTGCTCGGGCATAATCGAGATACTTGCCTACCTTTCGCTGCTGGTGTTTTTCAAGGTATACGATGCCTTTGAACGAATAGTTCTGAGCGTTCTCGGCGTTTTCTATATCATTTTTGCCAACGCGCTCAGGATAATACTTATCTGTGAGATCATTCATTTCGGAGGTACCGGAACCTACTATGTCGCGCATACCTATATAGGCCGTATCTTTTTCTACTTTGTTTCGGTAGTGCTGTATTTCTACGTCTTTACCAAGGCGCAGGTAGTGCGTATGAAGGTTGGCAATTTCCGCTACAATATAGGCGGAAAGAAAAAAGCGGAGGCCGATCTTCCCGATTCCTCTAAGGAAAAGGAAGCTTCTGAAAATGCCCTAAAGAGGATCGAGGCAGATGAATCCTGGGGCGAGGATGTGAGCCAGGAGGAGCTTAATTCCTTCAAAAAGGAGACAGCTTCCATAAGCAGTGAAAAGGATCAAAGTAAAAACGAACAGAGCTAATGAGGCAACTGTTCAGCAGAGGAGAGCTTAATGCCGGCAGCTTTAAGAACCTGGTTAGGAACATTCATATTTTGGAGTGCTTGGATACTGATACCGTTCATGATGGAGATAATCCCTTCCATCGGAGCGGCTATCGTGCTGATAAAAAAGCGACTTAAAAATCATCTTCCCGCCAGGCCCGCGGCAGATCCTGAAATCTCACTTATAATACCCGTATACAATTCCTTTGATTCTCTATATGACTGTTTAAAGTCAGTTAATGATTCAACCTATGACAATGAAAAGATAAGGATATTCCTGGTCAATAATAATGCCGAGGATAAAAAGAGTTTTAAGGTCTATACGAAGGCGCAAAAGGATTTTCCTGAACTTCGTATGCAATGGCTCACCTCGGAGCAGGGAAAATCCCGGGCCTTAAATCTTGCCCTGTATAACAGCACGGGCAAATATATAATAAATATTGACTCTGACGGAATGTTGGAGCCCCGTGCCCTGGAGTATATGATAGGGACCTTTGAGGAGGACCCGGAGATAGGCTGTATGACCGGAGCCATACTTACCATCCCCGAGCAGATCGAGCAGTATAAGAATTTTTTCTCACGGCTCTTAAGGAAGATAGAATTCATGGAATACGCCCAGGCTTTCCTGGCGGGTCGGACCTACGCTTCCGAGAGAGGCGAGGTTTACACTCTTTCCGGCGCCTTTTCCGCCTTCAGGAAGAGCGCGGTTTTAAAGTCCAGAATGTATGACACTTCAACCATAGCCGAGGATACGCAGATCACCTTCCAGATGAAACATATCCTGCATCAGAAAGTCAAGGTCTGCGATATAGCGCTGTATCTCGTGGGTCCGATAGAAGGAATTGATAAGCTCTACACACAAAGGCAGCGTTGGCAGAGGGGGAGCCTTGAGGTGGCAAAGCTTTTTGACGACAAAAATTTCCGGCCCACGAGGATACTTAAGGATGTAAACGTCCGTACCCTCATGTTCGACCATACCTTTGCCTTTCCCAGGATGATCTGGTATATTGCCATGATCTGCCTGGTGATCATTGGATATTCCGCAAAGATGATAATGTTTTCCATGATATTTATGATGATCATGTATATCCTGATGTCATATGTATATTTTTTCTCAATCGTCTTATTTATGCGGAATTTTCCCGTGTTGGCGGCATATTATAAAAGGCACTGGTGGGTAGTGCCTCTCCTGCCTGTGTTCAATCTGCTTATGTTCTTCGTACGAATGGCCGGTATAATGAACAGCATCAATACTACAAGCGCCTGGAAGACAAAAACTCTGACGGATGAGGGTAATTCATTCGTGAGTGCCTTAAAGGATGTCGTCGGGCATATATTTGGCTGGATACCCAGACTCAGAAAGGCAGTTAATACGGACGATGAATAGAAAGCTGAAAAAGAGGAGCCTGCTGGCTGTCACGGTGATCATGACCGTTATATTGATAGTGGTGATCTTTGTGACCTGGATGGCACTCAGCCGATATGAACAGGGGATAATCGATGTCTGCGCCACCCAGCAGGACAGCTACGTTCAGTTGGTCGTTGATCAGATAAACCTGAAGGAAAACCGTTCCAATGAGGAGATAGTCCAGAATATCTTAGGCACCATGGATGCTTCCACCAACCGTTACTGGGTGTTTTCCCAGGATCAGGCTCTGCTCTTTGTAAAGGATACTCTGGAGACCAATAAATACCAGTCCTTTAAGACGGATTATTACTATACCGAAAAGAGCTCCGCAGCCTTCGTAAATTCACTGAGGCTTAATGTAGTTCAGCATGCGGATATCGTTGTAAACAATAAAGAATACGTGGCATCGGGAGTTATGTTTAACTATGGCGGCAAGGATTATAAGATGTGCCTGCTGACCAACAGGAGCGTGCTTCTGGACAATAACTACTTCCTTGGAGCCAAGGTGGAGTTTTGCGTACTGCTCTTCGGAGTTTACTTCCTTTTATACATTATTCCGATTATCGCAGTAAGCTCATTCAACCGCCTTGTAGGGAAGCTCGAAGAGAGTGAAAAGGAGAACAGCGACCTAAACGGTAAGCTGGTTAAGCTTAATCACAAGCTGGATCTCGTGGGATATGAAGAGCTTCCCGAGGCTTTGGAGGATAAGAGCGCAGGAAGCGGACAGCAGGACATCTTCGATATAAGCTACGCCCCGGATTTCATAAGCCGTATGAACGATTCAACTTATCCGGTGGGCTTTTCGCTTTTTGCCTATGCCGACGATGCGGGAAGAAAGCAGCTTATGGAAGCGCTTGATACGGTTTTGGACAAGAGGGATGTGCGCTTCGAGGACAAGGAGAACGGAACCATATCCATTATTTCCATGAAATGCGATAAGACGAAGCTTCGAAGAGTGGGCGATATAGATACGGATAGCGCCTACCTGGGCTTTGACATTCTCAATTTACGTGACGACTATGTGGATATATACAAGGCTTTCAGGAATTTCGTAGATATTAGATCCTGGTCTATAGGTTGATTTTTTCGGAGAATTTGAAACATGATACTAGCCAATGCTTTAAGAGAATACCGGTTCAAATTTTACCTGAACGCAAGTCACTATGTTATTTTCAATAACAAAAAGGGGCAGGTGCATCCGCATACCTGGGAATTTCAGGTGGATATTCTTATCGACCGCAGTAAATATATGGAGTTTAATGACTTTGAGCGGGGGATAAACGCCTTTATTGACCCATATCAGGATCAGGTAATGAACGAGGTGGAGCCCTTTGATCTGATCATCCCGACTCTGGAGAGTATGCTGGATTATTTCGCACCCAAGATCAGGGATATTATCGGCAAGCTCGGTGGACAGGTTATCCGTGTAGAGGGAAGTGAGACTCCTACCAGGTCATATATCCATGACTTTTCGCAGCAGATAAGCGATGAGGAACTGATACAAAATGCATCGGGAGTTACGGA
>CAMNBW010000203.1 GCA_946533525.1 uncultured Lachnospiraceae bacterium | reverse complement strand
GCGATACAGATTTTCCAGGAAGCCAATTTCGGCATGGAGGAAAATATTGTCGGAGTAGTCGGGGTGCTTCAGTTTGAAGTGCTTAAATACAGGCTGAAAAATGAATACGGCGTAGATATAATCCTTGAAAATCTGCCTTATGAATATATCAGATGGATCAGGAATAAGGATATAGACTTAGATTCGATAACCGGAACCTCGGATATGAAGAGGATAAGGGATCTTAAGGGTAATCCGCTGCTTCTTTTTGTCAATGCCTGGAGTATAGGGATGACGCTGGACAGAAATGAAGGACTTGAACTCGAGGAATTCAGCGAAAACTGAATATAAAGAGAGATACCGATACCTTAAGGCTCTTAGGACGGCTTATATTATCCTTTGCATCCTGCTCTTTGCCTGCATATCCCTTAGCGGGTGTACGGCCATCGACGGAGTTAATTACCTGTCGGATCAGACAAAGGAAGCTGCGGACTTTATCGAGAACCTCTTCGGAGTATATGAAGAGGAAGAAGCTGAGTTTTCTGAGCTTCCCTCCTATACGGAAGATACAGAAGAGGGGGACCCCTGGGCCAAATTCGAGGTGGGGAGCGGCAGCGTCGGCCGGTACAGCTACTATGAAAGCGATATAGAGACCATAGAAGAGGACGAGGAAAGTCCGACCGAGGAGCACGTAGAGGAAAAGCCCACCGAGACCGTTTCCGATCCCGGAGCCAACTATACCTTTACCGATGAGAGCAACTACTGCTTCGCCCTTTTGAATTCGGAAGAGAAGAAGATCTATAAGGAGATCTTTAACTGCTTCCTGCAGATGGGGGAGAATGCGGAGCTCTCCACCTTAGATACAGACATCGTGGACAAGTGCTTTAACTATGTCATGCTCGACCACCCGGAGATCTTCTATGTGGACGGCTATAAGATAAGCCTTACCAAAAGAGGGGATGTACCGGTAAGGCTGGGGATAAGCGGAAAATACAACGTCACGATGGAGGAGAGGAAGATCCGCCAGGAGGCCATAGAAAATACGGTCAGCAGTATCATAGCGGAAGCTCCCCCGGCCGGGGACAGTGATTATTCAAGAGTAAAATATGCCTATGACTATATAATAGCCAACACGGATTATGACCCCGACGCCCCGGACAATCAGAATATAGTTTCGGTATTCATTACAGGCAGGAGCGTCTGCCAGGGCTATTCCATGGCTATGAAATACCTTCTGGACAGGATGGGGATAGCCTGCACCATAGTTTACGGCAAGGCCAACAACGAAAACCATTCCTGGAACATGGTAAACATGGACGGGGTCAACTGCTTTGTGGACGCCACCTGGGGCGACGCTACCTACAGGGAAGCCGAGAATGTGGAAGAGGCCGAAAAGATAAACTATAACTATTTCGGGGTGAACGACTATATACTTTTAAAGACGCACCAGATTTCCACTCCTGCCCCGATACCGGAATGTACTTCCCTGGATAAATACTATTACGTGGTTGAGGGAAAATATTTTACGGAAGTGGATATGCAGCAGCTTTCGAGCTGTTTTGAGAAAGCCAGGGCCGCGGGGGACAGGTTCGTGACGGTAAAGTGTTCGGACGCCAACGTCTACGCGCAGATGGTGACGGAGCTTTTCGAAAAGCACAGGATATTCGAGCTGTATGATAAACAGGCTCATGCCGACTATATAAGGGATAATACGGAGTACACCCTGACCTTTTCAATATAGGGATAGTTTGGGGTCACGGGATACGCAGGAGCGCCGGATTTTGCAGTTTTTTAAGGATCCGGGAGGTTCTTAATAGTGAGGAGGACTTAAATGTCAAAAGAGAAAGAACGGGCGGAAAGCTATGTGCTTGCCAAAAGGGAAACAGGGGTGGTAAAGATAGCCGACGATGTGGTGTCGGTCATAGCCGCGCTGGCAGCCCAGGAGGTAGAAGGGGTTGCCGCAATGGTGGGCGGAATAGGCAAAAAGATAATGGGCTATGTCGGGCATAAGAGCCCCGATACCGGAGTCAGCGTGTATGTGGACAAGGGAAAGGTCAACGCCTATATAGCTATAAACATTAAATACGGCTATTCCATCCCCGATGTATCAAAGAGGGTACAGGAAAAGGTGAAGTCGGGAATAGAGACTATGACGGGCTTTACCGTGGAGAGCGTAAACATAAGAGTTGAAAAAATAGAGATCGAGAGTACACCGTCTTCATGAGCGAAAAAAAACTTAGCAGAAGAAGTTTAAGAGAAAATATTTTCATACTCGTATTCATGTCGGAATTTAACGATCATTCCATGATGCCGGAACAGATACGTAAATTCCTCGAGGATCCGGAAAGGGAGGCTGACGCCGCCTCGCTTGAGTATATCGAAAAAAAGGCCAATGACATAATCGCCCGGGAGGAAGAGCTGGACGAGGTTATCAATACCTATGCCGAAAAGTGGAATACGGCCCGGATGGGAAGGGTCGAACTGGCTATTTTCAGGCTGGCGGTATATGAGATGATCCACGACGAGGATATTCCCGTAAGCGTGGCGATAAACGAGGCGGTGGAGCTGGCAAAGAAGTACGGACCCGACGATTCCCCCTCCTTTATCAACGGGATACTGGCGAATATCGTGCGAGAGATGAAGCTTTAATATGGGAAAGACCTATTCTGTATTTCAGGTCAACCGATATATCAAGGGCCTGATGGAGGATGACCTTATGCTTACGGCTATAAGTGTCAGCGGAGAGCTTTCCAACGTCAAATACCACCATTCCGGCCATATCTATTTTACCTTGAAGGATGAGCGCGCGGCCATATCCGGGGTGATGTTTTCATCGGACGCAGCGGGTTTAAGGTTTACCATGAAAGAGGGACAGGCCGTCGTAGTCAGCGGAAGCATAGGCGTATATGAGCGCGACGGAAAGTACCAGATCTATGCGAAAAGGGTGCTCCGCCAGGGTGCGGGAGAGCTCTACGAGCGCTTTGAGAAGCTTAAAGCCGAGCTCGAAGAGATGGGGATGTTTTCGGAGGAGTATAAGAGGGAGATACCCCATTTCGTCCGAAGGCTCGGAGTTGTTACGGCTCCTACGGGAGCGGCCGTCAGGGACATCATAAACATTGCAAAGCGCAGGAACCCCTATGTGGAGATAATCCTCTATCCCGCCAAAGTGCAGGGAGAGGGAGCCGCAGCTTCGATAGCAGAGGGCATAGTTAAGATCTGCGAATTTGAGCCGGACGTCATCATCGTAGGGCGCGGAGGCGGAAGCATCGAGGATTTATGGGCCTTTAACGAGGAGCTGGTAGCGAGGACCATCTTCGACTGCCCTATCCCGGTGATCTCCGGAACCGGACATGAAACGGACTTTACTATAGCGGATTTTGTCGCCGACTTAAGGGCGTCTACTCCCTCCGAGGCCGCCGAGCTTGCCACCTTTGAGTACGAAAGCCTCATGGAGGATTTTGCCGGCTACGCTTCGAGGCTTAATGACCTCATGGCCGAAAGGATAGGGGACGCCAGAGACAGGGGGGATGAATTCGCCCTCCGCCTTAAGGCCTTGAGCCCGGAAATGAAGCTTAAGGAGAAGCGAATGCGCTTAATGAAGCTCGAGGATGGCTTAATCCACGCGATGAATATGGCTGTTACGAAGCGCCGCTCAAAGCTCGGTATATTGGCTGAGAGGCTTAACGGCCTTTCGCCTCTTAAGTCCCTCTCGAGAGGCTATACCTATACCACGGATGCAGGGGGCAGGGCGGTAAAGGATATAGACCAGGTGGAGG
>CAMNBW010000202.1 GCA_946533525.1 uncultured Lachnospiraceae bacterium | reverse complement strand
TATATAAGCGGAGAAGTGGTGAAAGCTATGGGAAATGAAAAAAAGAGAAAAAAGAGAAATAAGATCGTAGTACAACTGGGGGCCTTTATCATTGTTTTGTTCACGCTGGTCACTATGGCTGTGGGCAATATGGTCACGATGGCCTCCTTTTCGACAGCGCTGCACGCCAATATGTTCCTGTTTGAGTATTATATGGAAGGCCTTGAGGATGTCATGGGTGAATATAAGGCCATGACCTGGCTTTTGGATTACTGGAAGGGAAATGTTGATGAATGGGTCAGGGAGAGAACCGTTTATGAGGAAGCGGAGCCCATTGACGACATCCTAAGCCGTCTTTCAAAGAAAAGGGCCGAGGGTGTAACGCAGGAAGAAGCAGAGGCCTTGTCGGCAGAGGATCAGAAAAGATTTGCTCTGTGGAGTTATAAGGAGCTGCAAAGAGAATTCGCACAGTATGAGGATGAAGAAGAGGATTTCTGTATTTTTCTGGCAATGGCAGACGATGAGGAAGACCATCCTATTATAATTTTTAGCAATGTGCCTGACGATGAGGCCTATGAGTTCGGAAAGACCGGGGATATAGATGAAATCAATCAGGTGATAGCAAATACCGATGAGGCTGAAAAGGCGGAGGTGTGGAAGTGGGCCTTCTCTACACCAGAAAACATGATGCTTTTTGGAACCGACCTTCCCGTTGAAGGCTATAAAGGCACCGGTGTTGTGGAAATGCTGGGGGCGTTTCCCGCACAGGCTGTGTACGACAGCATGTCCTTCACCCTCGCTATAAGGAATGAGGTGATCGTAATGATGATCCTCGTGCTCATCCTTATCCTCGTGGTCTTATATCATATTGTGCCGAAGCCCCTTGAAACCCTGACAGAATGTGTTACGGATTATTCGGGGGATAAGGATACGGAGGGCCTTGTAAAGAAGCTTTCCGAAATTCGTTCCACAAACGAGATAGGAGCTCTCGCGGATGAATTTTCGTCGATGGCCCGGGAGATGGAAAGGTATACCCGGGAGATGGAGATACTGGCGGGAGAGAAGGAGAGGATAGCGACAGAGCTCAATGTTGCGACGAACATACAGATACAGATGCTGCCCCACGTATTTCCGGAAAGGGACAGATTTGTCCTGCATGCCTCTTCCGATGCGGCAAAAGAGGTGGGAGGAGACTTCTATGACTGCTATATGATAGATGAGGATCATCTGGCAATGACCATCGCAGACGTCTCGGGCAAGGGCGTTCCGGCCTCTCTCTTCATGGCGGTTTCAAAGACAATGTTAAAGAACAGGACCCTTATGGGCGGAACCCCCGGAGCCATCCTTCACGATGTCAATAACTGGCTTTGCGAAGGCAATGACAGTTGTATGTTCGTGACGGTATGGCACAGTATCCTTACTGTATCCACAGGAGAACTCATATGCGCCAATGCGGGGCATGAAAATCCGGGCCTGCGCCTTGGCTCCAGGCCCTTCCGTCTTATAAAGGATGACCATGAGCTGGCTCTGGGATTGATAGAAGACCTGCATTATGACAATGAGCATTATAAGCTGTCTCCCGGGGATGCGCTGTTTGTCTATACGGACGGAGTTCCGGAGGCGCATGATAAGGATGAGAGCCTGTTCGGGGAGGACAGACTTGAAGAGGTGCTGGCGAAGGTCTCGAAAAAAGACGATCCGCAGGAGATCATGCGCAAGGTCAGGGAGGCTGTGGACGAATTTGCCAAAGATGCACCGCAGTACGACGATATTACAATGCTCTGTCTTATCATGAGTTAATCGGATAGCCCATTTATTTACTATGTTCATAGCTCTGTGATATACTTGAATAGTCTAAAAACAGACATTGAAACATGAATTGAAGCTGAGATAGGAGTGTTTGTCAGTATTATGGTAGCAAAGTTATATGTTTCTTATGTGGCGGATTTCATTGCCGTGGTTCTTATGATCTGGCAGTTATTCAGGATGAGAAATCTGCCTGCCCAAAAGGGGCCGTTGAAACAGTATTTCCTGCGATTTTCCCTGGTGGTGTTCATAATCAGCATACTGCATCTTTTGGGTTCATATGCGGCTTTGCAGATGGGAGGCATGAGCGCTGAGGACTACGGAAAGCTGTACGATCCCAATGAGCCCTGGGTATGGGTGGTTGCGGCGGCATATATCATTGATATATTCCTGACAACGGTCTTCCTGTACATGTGGATATCTTTCTTAAGCTGGTCGCTGTTTGAGGACAGGGATTTTATCCGCCGCAAATTCTGGCTTGGCTTTACACCTCTTATAATCTCCGCGGTTGTTACGGGAGTTGCCATTCCCATGGCGCTTCTATCGGAACAGGGCTTCGTGTTTTACGTCGTGGCTGTGGTGGTATTTTTTATCATTCGTATTCTCTATTTTCTCTTTGGCCTGTGGCTTTTGCGTGAATACAAAAGACAAAACGGGTATCTGCGTTTTTTCAATCCGTGGGTGTTCTTTATCCCGGTTTTTGCCGGCTTTATACTCCAGGATGTTTTTGAGCTTGGCTTTTCGGCATTGGGCGCCACTCTGGGTCTTGTATTGATTTATTCTTCCATCACAGATGAGCAGAATTACATGGATTACCGGACAGAATTCTACACCATGAAATTCGTCGGGTATCTGAAAAAACTTATAGACAAGAAGAGGTACGAGCCCTGGAGCGCCATGGTTTTTACCCTTAATTCTGCCGGGGAAATGCAGAAATTTTCGGGGCTGCTTAAAAAGCAACTGCCGAAGAACTGCGAACCCATCCTGCATGGCGACCATGAGATTGTTGTGCTGACGAGCGTTAATGAGCGGGGGCCTCTTTCTATGGTAATAGAGGATGTGAAGGCAGTGGCAGAGGTGGAGGCTGACTGCTGCCTTAGAAAGAAGACGGAAACTGCAGTAGAATTTATGGAGCGTGTTCTGTGATGGATATAATTGAAATTTCTGAGGAAAATCTGGAGGAGTTCAGCCCGCTTTTGGGCGAGGATCTCGCCGAGGATGTAAAGCGGATCTATTATAACGGCTTCGGTGTTATGGGTGAAGACGGTAAGGCGTTGGGGGCCTTCGTATATGAGCTTTTGAATTCGGAAAGCGAGGAGGACACCAGGGCGAGGATATGCAGGGTGAAAGCCGAAGATAAAGAGGTTTCGACGGCTCTGGAGACCTTCTATACCGATACTTCCACGAAGGAAAACGAGATCGTCAGAAGCTTTTACGAGCTGTTGGAGGAGGATGAGGCGAAGGCTCTTGCCGGGATAGGTTTTTCCATGGAGAAAAAGGAGGGCGACGCCCTTGACATCACGCTTGGGGAGTTAAGCGCAACGAGTCTTGGTAAGCAAAAGATCCTTCCGGAATACGTGAGTAATATCGAGGGTCTTTCGGTTCTGCAGTTCAGGGATGCCGTCAAGCAGATATTGTTTAAGGGGCACAAGGGCCTTGTAGAGGACATTCCCTATCTTCCGAAGAGCTGGTTCGACAACAGTGTGTCCGCCTGTGTAAGCTCAGGAGGAATGATTCCCGGACTTTTCCTGATACGAAGGACGCCCTCGGGAATACTTATCCCTGTGCTGTTTTTTGCCTACGGCCCGGAGAGTAAGAAGGACCTGCTCTACATGATGCGTTATTCCCTTAATAAGGCCCTGCAGGTCTATCCACCGGAGACTGTGGTAAGGATATACAGAAGAAAGCCTTCCGTAAAGGCCATAACCGATAATCTTCTGCCAAACAAACAGGGGTATGATATATTCTGCGGAGAGAGAAAAGAGTAGC
>CAMNBW010000201.1 GCA_946533525.1 uncultured Lachnospiraceae bacterium | reverse complement strand
GTGGATGAAAAGGGCGAAGAGGTTGAGAAGAAGGAGACCGTTATCTACTACGTAACGGATGAGAAGCAGCAGGGCCAGTATATAGCCATGTTCAAGAAGGCGAAGATGAACGCCGTCATCCTTAAGCACAACATCGATACCCCCTTCATGCAGCAGCTTGAGATGAAGAATGAGGGTGTTAAGTTTAAGAGGATAGATGCCGACGTCACCGACGCGATGAAGGCAAAGGAGTCGAAGAAGGAGACGGAGAAATTCGAGTCGGCTGCCAAGGATATTGCCAAGCTCTTAAAGAAGGCCCTTAAGAGGGAAAAGCTGGAGGTCAAGGTGCAGAGGCTTAAGAATAAGAAGGTTGCCAGCATGCTGACCATGTCCGAGGAGTCCCGCCGTATGCAGGATATGATGAAGATGTATTCGATGGGCGGAGACACGGCAGATATGTTCAAGGACGACGAGGGCGAGACCCTGATCCTTAACGCAGGTCATCCCCTTGTGGAGAAGATCATGGATGAGCCGGATTCCGACAACGCGAAGCTCATCACGGAGCAGCTCTACTACCTGGCGGTACTGCAGAATAAGCAGCTCTCCCCCGAGGCAATGGCGAAGTTCATCGAGCACAGCAACGAGTGCCTGCTGAAGATCTGAAGATAGTATAAGATAGGTGAAGAGTAAAAATTATACCCCCGAGTCATAAAAAGTGATTCGGGGGTGTTTTAATATGACGGGCAAACGCCATCAATGAAAGGCGTTGGAGTTTAGAGTTATAATTGCGATTGTGCTTCCACTCGCCGCCCTGAAAAAGAGCCATACGCTCGTGTCCCGCATCCGCGAAGGTAAGCTTCCCGGAGGATATTTCCAGTATTCCGAGCCAGACAGTCACAAACATATTATGCTCATTGAATTCTTCGATGGCGGCATTTGTCCCGTAAAGAATTTTCTCGGGGCTGGGGTCTCTCAGGGCAATTGATCTGATTAGCGTTTTAGCCGTCATCATAAAGAGGGCGGCAGGAATACCCTTTCCGGAAACATCGCATAATATTCCTCCGTTAAGGAGCAAAAACTTCTGCGTCTTAGTATAACAAAATCCGGCGAAAAAATGTGGCATAGGTTGACAAAAATGGTATACTATTCAGAGATTTTTGTGTTATAGGATATATTATAGTAAGAAGAGGAAGCTTTAATGGATTATTCACCTATGGGAGTCAGGCGCAGACAGAGGCAGTTAAGGTCGCGCCTGCCGAAAATATCAAATATGTTTTTTATAACCTTCTTCAGGATATTTATCCTGGGGATGATAGCGGCTGCCGCCATAGGGACGGCGGCGGGCATCGGCACCTTCAAGGGCGTGCTTGCCTCTTCGCCGGAGATAAACGAGAAGGATATAAGGCCGGTAGGCTATTCATCCACGGTTTACGATGCCGAGGGAAACAGGATGACAAAGCTGGTTGCGGCCGATTCCAACAGGATATACCAGACTATAGACAAGATCCCCCTGGATCTCCAGCATGCCTTTGTGGCTATAGAGGACGAGCGTTTCTATGAGCATAACGGCATAGACTTAAAGGGTATCGTCCGTGCCGCTTATACAGGCATAACGACAAGGGATTTTTCCCAGGGAGCTTCCACGATAACCCAGCAGCTTATCAAAAATAATGTCTTTACTTCCTGGACTTCGGAATCCTCCTTTGCCGAGAAGCTGAAGCGTAAGATACAGGAGCAGTATCTGGCTATTCAGCTTGAAAAGCAGGATACCGTGACTAAGGATATAATTCTGGAGCTGTACCTGAATACAATAAACCTCGGGCAAAATACCCTGGGAGTTCAGGCGGCGTCCTTAAGATATTTTAATAAGAATGTATCAGACTTAAATCTTTCCGAGGATGCGGTTATTGCGGGGATCACCCAGAACCCTTCCCGCTATAACCCGATTTCGCACCCTGACAACAATGCGGAGAGGCGTTCAAAGGTACTGAGGAATATGCTGGAACAGGGCTATATCACCGAGCAGGCTTATAAAGAGGCCCTGGACGACGATGTTTATTCCAGAATACAGACCATAAATGCCCAGAGCGAGGAAAATTCCATAAATTCCTATTTCGTGGATGCCCTTACCAAGCAGATCATGGAGGATATGGAGGAGAAGCTGGGCTTTACGGAGACCCAGGCCTATAACCAGCTCTATTCCGGCGGTCTTTCAATTTATACGACCCAGGATCCGAAGATCCAGGCCATAGCGGACGAGGTTACCGGCAACGAGGACAACTACCCGGCCAGCACCCGGTATCTTCTGGACTACAGGCTTACGGTTGTGGACTCGCAGGGAGAATACCATAACTTCTCCTCAGAGGCCATGCAGAAATATTATAAAGAGAGCAATTCGGGCTACGAGCGGCTTTATAAGACGGTTTCGGACGCCAATGCAGGGGCGGAGGCCTATAAGGAGTACATACTCTCCCAGGGCTATGAATTTGTGGACGATGTAGTCTCAACAACTCCCCAGCCCCAGATTTCGATGACCATAGAAGACCAGAAGACCGGATATGTCAAGGCGATAATAGGCGGAAGAGGAAAGAAGGAAGCTTCACTGACGCTTAACCGGGCCACCGATACCACAAGGCAGCCGGGCTCCACCTTCAAGGTAGTCTCCACCTATGCGCCGGCTCTCGACACCGGGTTAAAGACCCTTGGGGACGTACAGATAGACGAGCCCTATGCCTATGCCAACGGGCGGCCGGTCAATAACTGGTATTCGGGCTACAAGGGGCCCTGTACACTGCGCTACGGTATCGAGCAGTCCCTGAATATAGTTGCGGTAAAGACACTTACGGACATAACGCCCCAGTTGGGCTTTGACTATCTGCAGCGCATGGGCTTTACCACCCTTGTGGAAAAGAGGGAGGCAAAGGACGGAAGGATTTTCTCCGATATTACCCAGACACTGGCCCTCGGAGGCATAACCGACGGCGTTAAAAATCTGGAGCTCAATGCGGCCTATGCGACCATAGCAAACGGGGGCGAATATATAAAGCCCAAGTTCTATACGAAGATACTCGATCACGACGGAAACGTCCTGCTGGAAAATGAAAAGGAAAGCTCGCAGGTCTTAAAGCCCACCACCGCGTGGCTCCTGACCAGCGCCATGCAGGATGTTGTTACAAAGGGTACCGGAGGAAGGGTCAGATTTGACGGAATGTCCATAGCCGGTAAGACCGGAACCACCTCCGACGAAAACGACGTCTGGTTCTCCGGCTATACCCCTTACTATACCTGCACTACCTGGGCCGGCTTTGACAATAACGTGGACCTCAAATCGGGGGATGAGGCAAACCTCGCCAAGACCATATGGAGGGAGACTATGAGCCGCATTCACGAGGGACTTGAGGACCCGGGCTTCCCGATGCCGGCAGGGATAACCACGGCTGTGGTCTGCAACAAGACAGGAAAGCTGGCGCTCGATACCATATGCGCCCTTGACGGAAGCGCCCACAGTGAATACTATGCAGAAGGAACGGTTCCGCAGGAATACTGCAACGGAGTTCATAGCTTCGGAACCCAGCAGTTATATGTATGTGCACTCACCGGACAGGCGGCTACGGAAAGCTGTCCATATAAGATTCCCTCGACAGATGTAAATGTGGCTTTGGGCTATTGCCCTCATTCCATCGTCGGCACGGGGACAACGGATCCGGCAGCGGTTGCGGCGCAGAATGCAGCGGTGGCAGCGCAGAACGCGGCGGCAGCGGCGGCGGCAGCGGCCCTGCAGCAGCAGCTTATGTCCGGGGTTCAATAGTTT
>CAMNBW010000200.1 GCA_946533525.1 uncultured Lachnospiraceae bacterium | reverse complement strand
AGCAAATCCTTCAGCCATGATAACACGCTGATAACCATACTGACGGCACTCTTTGTCGGAATTATCCTGCTCTTTACCTTCCAGTCGGCAGGCCTGCCCTTCATATTGCTGCTGACCATTCAGGGAAGTGTATGGATCAATTTCTCCATACCCTACCTTATGAACTACGGTATCTTTTTCCTGTGCTACCTTATAGTGAGCTCGATACAGATGGGTGCGACAATAGATTACGCCATAGTTATCACCAGCAGGTATCTTGTGCTTAGAAACGAAGTGCCTTCCAAGAGGGTGGCGGTAATAAAGAGTCTGAACGAGGCCTTCCCCACGATCCTGACTTCCGGGACCATACTTGCGGCCTGCGGCTATCTGGTCGGACAGTTTACTTCAAACGCCGTTATCGCACAGCTCGGAGTTGCGCTATGCAGAGGTACTCTGACCTCTGGCTTACTGGTAATGAGCGTACTTCCCCTGCTCCTTGTTATCTTTGATCCTCTGATAGACAAGACTTCCTTTAAGATCACGGCCAACGTCGCCTCGACGGGAAATCAGATCAAGGGCTTCAGCAGGAATGTCTATGTTAACGGAACGGTCAAAGGATATTTTAACGGGTACCTGAGTGGAAGCTTTACGGGTACGCTGGACGGAGATATTGATCTCAATCTGCGGAGGGGAGAATACGATACCGGCGGAGAATACGAGAAGAATATGGATACAGGCCCGGAAGAAGAACAGTATGAGGGAACGAGCGACGTTAATGACGAGGCTGTGAGGGAGGTGCCGGATGATGAGGCTTAAAAGACTTGGGATACTGCTTTCACAGGCCGCGCTCTGCTCAATGCTTTTGTCCGCTGTACCGGTAGGAGTTTATGCCGAAGAGCCGGCGCAGGCAGAGACCGAAGAGGAAGAGGCTTCGGAGGTCACGGAATTATATAAGGTTGAGCTGTCAAGCGTTGAAGATCTTTTAAGGCTTTCGAAGGAGAGTACGGCGGAGGAATATACAAAGGACAAGGAGTTTATCCTTACCGTCGATATGGATCTTACCGGGAAGGACTTTGAGCCCATTGCCATGATGGCGGGAAATTTAAACGGCAACGGCCATACGATAAAGGGCTTTGAGATTAACGATGCAGCCTCTGAAAGCGGCTTTATACGTTCGGTGGCAAAAACGGGCGTGGTCATGGATCTTAGGGTCGAGGGCAAGCTTCATCCGAAGGGAAGCATGAAGAATATCGGAGGAATAGCCGGCGTAAACTACGGGACCATAGAAAATTGCGAGTTTGCCGGAAGCATCCTTGCCAAGGAGGCCGTGGGAGGCATTGTAGGTAAAAACATGCCTTCGGCCAATGTTATTATGTGTACGAATGAGGCCGAGGTACTGGCTACAAGAAGGACCGGCGGGATAGTCGGCTATAATGAAGGTATTGTTGCCGGCTGCATAAATAAAGGTGAAGTGAATGCGGATAAGAAAAGCGCCAATGAAAGGATAGATCTTTTAAAGGAAGAGGAGAAAAAGGCTTCGAGTGAGAAGGGCGAAGAAGCGGACGAGGATGATTCCGAGGACGATGAGACAGATAAGCTGAGTAAATTAAATCCCGATAATATTGACTTAAAGGACGATAACCTCATCGAGCGCTTCGAGGACGAACACAAGGTCAACTATACGGGAGGAATAGCAGGAGTATCCAAGGGTACCCTTGTAGGCAATAAAAATGAGGCCCGGGTAGGGTATTTGCATCTGGGATACAATACCGGAGGCATCGTAGGCTATGAAAGAGGCATACTTTACAACTGTGAAAACAACGGCCGGGTATACGGAAGGAAAAATATAGGCGGTATTGCGGGAGAATTTGAGCCCTATATCCAGAACATCTACGAAGACGATTCCATCGATAAAGCCCAGGGGGAGATGGGGAGTCTGGTGGATATGACGGCGGTCTTAAACGACAAGATCGGCGCCGAGGACGACAAGACACAGATAAATATAGATGCCGTCCGCTACAGCATGGACGATCTGCGGGACCGTGTAAAGGAGTGGAAGGAGTATTACCGCTGCAAGGACGACAGTGTGGAGCGTGACTTCCGCGGCAGGATAGACGAGATCAGAGCCCGTATCAATGACCTTGATATGGATATAAAGAGCGATAAGGCTAAGAAGGCCATGGACAACATCGAAGGCGATCTCGACAAGATGTATCAGATGCTGGAAACCCAGAGGCGGTATGCTCAGGCCATAGACTCTCAGACCAGCCCGGCTATCGCCTCGGGAAATGTGGTCGAAAAGACGGAGGCATATATCCAAAGAGGTATTTTTAACGATACCATGGGCATCGAGCAGATGAAAAATCTAAATCCGATCATCGAGGATATGATAAACCAGTCGGATAAGCTGATAGACTATGCCGAGCACGAGGTGGATGAGGCGGACGACCTGAAGGAGGATCTCGAGGAGATCAGGGATCTGGGATTTGGCCTTGACGATTTTATAAGAGGGGTTACCGACGATTACAAGAATGAATTCAGAAAGACCGACGACGACATTACTGCCAGGGTCGATGCAATTGATATTCTGCTGGATAATCTCGCTGACGGGCTTAAGGTTTCCGACAGGATAATAAGGGACCAGCTGGACAAGATGGTTTCACAGATGCAGGACGTCAACGACTCCATTGACGAGGGCTTTGACGAGGTGGACGCCGAGTTTGCAAAGCTCAGGGATACGGATGATATTAACGAGATCTTTGACGATGTTTCGGACGACGATGACACGACTCCGGGACCGGGTAAAATAGTCTCCTGCAACAATATAGGAAGCGTGAATGCAGATATAAACGGCGGCGGAATAGCGGGAAGCGTGGATGTGGATACCAGCCTTACTTCGGATTTCGAGGTCGTGAGCGGTGGAAACTTAAGCCTTAATTATGACCGTACTCAGCAGGCAACCATAATAAGGTGCATAAATCAGGGTCAGATCAGCGTTAAAAATGACTACGCCGGAGGAATAGCCGGAAGGGCCGACATCGGTGCCATCATCAGATGTGAGAACTACGGCGGACTGCAAAGCGACGAGGGAGATTATACCGGAGGAATAGCCGGGAAAAGCGGGTATCTTTTAAAGAACAATTATTCCATGGCAGTAGTGGAGGGCAACTCATACGTGGGGGGAATTGCCGGAGAGGGCTTTGAACTGTCCGGTAATTACGCCATGGTGACAGTTAACGACAAGGATGGCGAGAAATACGGTTCCATAGCCGGGTTCCTCAATGAGGACGGAACTGCCTCCGGGAACTGCTTTGTAAGCGAAACCGCAGCGATCAACGGCCTTACCTTTGCCGATGAAGCGAAAGAGATAACCTATCAGATGTTGGTTGCGCTGCCGGATACACCTAACGCCTTTAATTGGATAAGGGTGAGATTTATGGCGGAGGATGAAGTGCTCGAGGAGAGGAAGGTAAACTACGGGGATTCCATAGCTTATGAGGATTTTCCCAAGCTTCCGGAGGACATGGAGCGCTTCGGAGTCTGGGAAAAAGTCGATCTTACAAATATACGCCAGAATACGGTCGTCAATGCCGACTTTATAAGCAAGACCTCCACGATAGCTTCCGCGGAACCTTTCCCGGTCATGCTGCTGGTAGGAGAATTTTACAGCGGAACCGCACTTTCCTATAATAGGAGCGCTCCGCCTCTCGAGCTTGTCCTTGAGGGGTATGAACTGATAGACGAATATAACTTTACAATAACCGGCGAATACGGTACTATCACAGATGAATACGAAGCAAGGCTGTTGGCGGA
>CAMNBW010000199.1 GCA_946533525.1 uncultured Lachnospiraceae bacterium | reverse complement strand
ATTCAAAACTCTGTTCCGTCCGCATTATAATCTCATCCTGCAGCGCCTTGCTTAAATTCCTGAAATAATCACTGTATCCCGCAACCCTAACGATAAGGTCTCTGTATTCATCCGGGTTATTCTGCGCATCGATCAGCGTCTGCCTGTCAATCACATTAAACTGAATATGATGCCCGTCCATAGCAAAATACGACCTGATAAGCGCCGCCATATTGTCAAGCCCCGCCTCACCGGCCACGACCGAAGGCGTAAACTTCTGATTTAAAAGCGTCCCGCCCGTAGAAATATGATCCATCTTCGCGCACGACTTAATAACCGCCGTAGGGCCATTCACATCCGCCGACTTCTCCGGTGAGATCCCTTCCGAAACCGGCTTATGCGCGAGCCTCCCGTTGGGACTTGCTATCATAACATCCCCGAAATATACATGACAGGTCGTCGGAAGCATATCTATCCTGTATTCGCCGCCCTTCGTATTCGGCCTTCCCGTAACCGTATCCCGATAGAGCTCAAAAACACTGCGCATGATCTCGTCCGCATAGTCGTCGTCATTGCCGTACTTCGGACTCTCCTCATGCACCGCCCTGTAAATCTCCTCGCACCCCTCGAAGTCCTTTTCCATTGCGTCTGTCAATTCCTTCATGGAGAACTTCTTATTATCAAAAACATTGTATTTAATGGCCGACAGACAGTCGGATATGGTACCTATTCCAACGCCCTGGATATAAGTGGTATTGTACCTCGCGCCTCCCGCGTTATAGTCCCTGCCCTTCGCTATGCAGTCGTTGGTAACAATTGACAGGAAGGGCGCCGGCATCTCCTTAGCGTATATCCTCTCAATTACATTGTTTCCCCTGATCTTGATATTTACGAAATACTCAAGCTGCTTCTTAAAGGCCGCAAAAACCTCCTCGTAGGACTTGAAATCCTCGGCCTTTCCGGTCTTAAGCCCAAGCTGCTTATTCGTATAGTGATCGTAGCCGTCAAATAAGGTGAGCTCAAGGATTTTAGGGATATTGAGATACCCGGTCAGAATATAGGCCTCGTTCCCCCAGGCCCCCGTTTCCACGCACCCGCTGGAGCCGCCGAGCCTTGCGTCCTCGAGGGTCTTGCCCGCATTCAAAAGCTCCTGGACTATCTCGTCGGTATTGTAAAAAGCCGGCTGCCCCCAGCCCTTTCTCGAAATCTCGCAGGCCCTCTTCAAAAATTTAAGCGGCGTCTTCTTGGAGATCTGCACGTTGGAATTCGGCTGAACCAGCTTCATCTCATCCATACAGTCCAAAATAAGATAGCTTACATTATTTACCCCGTCCGAGCCGTCGGGCTTGATACCCCCTGTATTGATATTTGCAAAATCCGTATAGGTAGCGCTTTCCTTAAGAGTTATCCCCACCTTCACCGGCGCCGGCTGGTTGTGAAACTTTACCCACAGGCACTCGAGAAGCTCCTTCGCCCTCTCATCGTCCAAAATCCCCTCTGCCCTGTCCTTCTCATAGAAGGGATTTAAGTGCTGATCGAGCCTTCCGGGGCTGAAGGCGTCCCAGGGATTTAGCTCCGTGGTTACGCCCAGATGCGTAAACCAATACATCTGTATCGCCTGCCAATAAGTCTGCGGCTTATGTGCGGGCACAACCGCGCAGTTGTCCGCTATCGCCCTAAGCTCCGCTGCCCTTTCAGGATCGCTCTCCTCCTCCGCCATCTTAAGCGCCAGCTCCCTGTAGCGCTCTCCCAGAATGACCAGCGCGTCGCAGTCAATAGCCATCGCCGTAAGCTCCTCCTTCTTATCCAGAGCCTCCGGGTCATTTAAATAATCCAGCTCCTCGAGAGCCTTTTCAATATCCGCCTTATAATCGAGATACCCCTTTTCAAATATCTTCTTAGAGCCGCAGGTATGGCCGGGTCCGCGCTGTTCCATAAACTCCGTGAACATCCCCGCCTCGTAGGCCGCCCTCCATTCCTCGGTCATCTGTCCTAAAAGATGCTCCCTCACGGTCCTGCCTGTCCAATAGGGGATTATCTCCTCCACCTGGGTCTTTATATCCTCGTCCGTGACCTTAAAGGAAACCAGCTCACGGTCGTTCATAACGTGCATATCCTCTTCGGAATGGCAGCAAAGCTCCGGGAAAGTAGGCGACGCCTGTGGCCCATTCCCCTTTTCACCGACGATAAGCTCCCCCTCTCCGAGATATAGGGTCTTCCGGGAAAAATATTCCTTCAGCACAAGTGCCCTCAGCACCGGTATCGAAACCTTCCCCTCATATTCCTTGTAAACCTCAGTCTCTATCCTGGCCCGCTCCAGGTCGATATGCGGAGCCGTCTCCATGCTCACCTTCCTAAGCTTCTTTATTCTCTCGTTCATTCCACGCTCTTCCATTTTTCTTCTCCTTATATTCTCTCGCTATAACCGCTCCGTCCTGTAAAACTAACCGCCTATCCTGACGTTTTTAAATCCCGCTGCCGTCAGCCGCTTTACGTACTCTTCCATTTCATCCTTGCCGGGAGCCTCAAAGTCCTCTCCCTCATAGGCTCTTCCCAGCCTTTGATATTTCCCGCTCCCCGTATTGTGATAGGGCAGGAGGTTTATCCCTTCGGGCGCAATTCCCTTCGACCTCAAAAACTCGATCATTTGATCAATGTTCTCTGTACTTGCGCTAAGCTTCCGTATCATCGGCACCCTTATATAGACTGTCGCTTTGTGTTCTTTAAGCCGCTCCAGATTTTCCAGTATGAGCTCATTCCCGCTGCCCGTATACTTCCTGTGCTCCTCGCTGTCCATAAGCTTAAGGTCATATAAAAACCCTCTTATATAGCCCAGCAGCGGCTCAATCTTTTCATAGGGAACAGCCCCGCAGGTATCGATAAAAACAGGTATCGCCTCTGCCTTAAGCCTCTGCAGGAGCTCGAGCAGGAAGCCCTGATCCTGCGACAGAACCTCGCCCCCCGACAGCGTTGCTCCGCCTCCCGATTCATCGTAAAATATCCTGTCCTTAAGGATAGCTTCCATAAGCTCCTCAACGCTCGTCTCATGCGCCACCAATTCCCCGTCGTCCCATTTCTCGTTTTCAAAGCTCTGGGTTTCCGGGTTATGACACCATCTGCACCGCAGCGGACACCCCTTAAAAAAGCAGGTAGTCCTTATCCCCGGGCCGTCGTGAATTGAATACTTTTGAATATTGGTAATAAGGGGAGCCATTTAGATTACTATGAGCTCCTTGCTTGCCTTATTGAGCCGCTCTCCCCTGCCGGCCTCGTTTACTATCATGATGTCCTCTATCCTTATCCCGAATTCTCCCCCGATATAGATGCCCGGCTCGATGGAAAAGGCCATTCCCTTCATAAGCTTTATCTTGTTGGACTGCTTTATATCCGGCGCCTCGTGCACTGTATAGCCTATCCCGTGTCCAAGCCGGTTTATAAGCGTGTGCGCATATCCCTTCTCATCGAGGACCTTTCTGGCCTTCTTATCTATATCCGGCACATAGGCTCCCTCCGTCACCATTTCTTCCGCCTCTTCGTTTGCCCTGAGCACCAGCTCGTAGCACTCCCGAAGCCTCTCCTCCGGCTCCCCTACAAAGACCGTCCGGGACATATCCGAATAAAGCCCCCTGTAAGTACAGCCGTAATCCAAAAGTACAATATCCTTATCCCGCACAACGCCCCTGTTGTCGCTGTAGTGCGGGTAGGAGCTGTTGGCTCCGCAGCCTACGATGCACTCAGGCGTGTCCCCTCCGAGAGCCACCATGTTTTCCATGAGGAAATCCTGTATCTCCTTCTCCGACACGCCGGGTTTAATAAT
>CAMNBW010000198.1 GCA_946533525.1 uncultured Lachnospiraceae bacterium | reverse complement strand
GGAGACCGTTTATGGATACTGCTAATGTTGAATTGATTACGAAAATGGTTCTTGAGGCGATGGAGGGCGAGCAGGCCCGCCGCAGTTCTCAGGGTTTTATGGTTCCCGTCGGAGTATCGGCGAGACATATACATCTGACTCAGGAGAGCGTTGAGAAGCTCTTCGGAGCAGGCTATCATCTTACAAAGAAAAAGGATCTCATGGGCGGACAGTTTGCCTCCAACGAGACTGTCACTATCGTGGGACTCAAGCTTCGCGCTATAGAAAATGTACGTATCCTCGGACCTACGAGGAGCGCGGACCAGGTGGAGGTATCCCAGACCGATGCCTTTAAGCTCGGAGTAAAGGTTCCCATAAGGAACTCCGGCGATACCGCAGGCAGCGCCCCTATCGCGGTAGTAGGACCTAAGGGAGCTATATATCTTAACGAGGGCTGCATAATAGCCGCCCGCCATATCCATATGTCCCCTGCGGACGCTCAGAGCGCCGGCTTAAAGGACGGAGATATTGTGGATGTCAAGGCAGAGAACGAGCGCGGCACGATATTCAACAACGTGCTGATAAGAGTACATCCCTCCTTCACCCTTGAGATGCATATAGATACGGACGAGGCCAATGCCTGCAAGATCAAGACAGGCGATGTTGTACGTATAATTCCTTCGAACCGCCTGTAGTGAGGACTTCTTTATGATAGTTGGAAAAGTGCTTGGAAACGTTGTTTCCACAAGAAAAAGCGAAAAGCTCATAGGCAACAAGTTTATGATAGTCGAGCCCGTGGAGAGCATGAGGGGCGGCATCAAGCATCTTGTAGCCATTGATAATATCGGAGCTGGAATTGGAGAGTACGTGCTCGTAGCCACGGGTTCGGCCGCGAGAGTAGGTACCGACAATGAAGATGCTCCTGTGGATGCCGCTATCGTCGGGATAATCGACGAAGGCACCGGAATGGAATAGAGATATGACAATTACGGATATGAAAGAACTTTTAAGAGCTTCCGGGATAGTCGGCGCCGGTGGTGCCGGCTTTCCTACGTATGCGAAGCTCGACGAAAGAGCTGAGACCATAATCTTAAACTGTGCCGAATGCGAGCCCCTGCTGACATTGCACAGGCAGCTCTTAAAGGAGCATGTGCAGGAGATCCTGAGCGCCTTCGATACCGTGCGCCTGACAGTCGGAGCGGCAGAAGGTATAATCGGGATCAAGTCCGAGTACAGGGAGACCATCGCGGCACTGAAAAATCATATAGATCAGTATCCTGCCTTAAAGATACATGAGCTGACTTCGAGCTATCCGATGGGAGACGAGGTGGTTTTGATATACGAAGCCACGGGCAAGGTTGTGCGCCCCGGAGGACTGCCGATAGAGCAGAATGTGGCCGTGTTCAACGTAGAGACCATGTACAATGTAAGCCGGGCTTTGCGGGACGGCACTTCGGTTACGGAAAAGCTTGTTACCATCGTGGGCGAAGTAAGCGAGCCCAAAACGGTGAGACTGCCCATAGGAACCTCGATCGAGGAGGCTGTGGCACAGGCGGGAGAAGTCAGGATCAAGAATCCGGTCTATTTTGTGGGCGGGCCTATGATGGGTCGTATAATGAACGGGGATTCACCGGTTACAAAGACGACCAATGCAATAATAGTCCTTCCCCAGGATCATAAGCTTGTCTTAAAGAAGCAATCCGACAGCTCGATACAGCTTAACAGGGCGGCTTCAATTTGCTGCCAGTGTCACGAGTGTACGGATCTTTGCCCTAGGCATGCCCTGGGCCACCCTATAGAACCGCATCTTTTCATGAGGGCGGCTGCGAACAGGGATTTTCAGGATATGAATCCTTTCCTCAACACCTTCTTCTGTTCCGGCTGCGGTCTTTGCGAGCTGTATTCCTGTCCTCAGGGACTTCAGCCCAGAACCCTTATCACGAATTATAAGAACGGGCTTCGCAAAAACGGTGTCAAAGCGCCTGCGGATCCGGTTCTTAAGAAGGTCCTGCCTTCGAGGGATCTTAGAAAAGCACCGGAGGGAAGGCTTGCGGCAAGGCTCGGGGTGACTAAATATGAGGGCGATGCGCCCTTGGACGACAGCGTAAGAAACGTAAGGAAGGTAAAGATACCTTTTTCGCAGCATATCGGTGCTCCGGCACAGTGTATCGTAAATAAGGGCGACAGGGTGATGAAGGGCGATGTGATCGCCCGGGGAGCTGAGGGCGCCTTAAGTGTAAATATTCATGCATCCGTAAGCGGCACCGTAAGCGAGGTGACGGATGGATATGCCGTAATAGTTGGAGGTGGAGCAAATTGAGCAGAGCCATTGGAATGATAGAGTTCAGGACGGTTTCTTCGGGAGTTACCGCCGCCGATAATATGGTAAAGACCTCGCAGGTTGAACTGTTGGAAGCACAGACTGTCTGCCCCGGAAAATATATAGCCCTTATAGCCGGCGATCTCAGCGCGGTGCGGGCGGCAGTGGATTCCGCGGTTGAAAAATACCCGGATGAGCTCATAGACAGCATGGTGCTCGGAAATCCCCATGACAGTATTTTTCCCGCGCTCTACGGGGCTTCTGTCGTGGAAAACGTTTCTGCATTGGGGATACTGGAGACCTATGATGTGGCGGCGATAATAGTTGCTGCGGATGTGGCGGCGAAGACTGCGATAGTTGATCTCATAGAGCTTCGTGTAGCCAAGGGGATGTGCGGAAAATCCTATATGTTTATAACGGGTGAGGTGGCGGCCGTTCAGGCGGCAATAGATAAGGCAAAGACTGCTATTGCCGACAGGGGGATGTTCCTGGATTCCTCGGTCATCGCCCATCCCGATGCACAGATAATAGAGAGTGTTCTTTGAGAACAATAACAGACGGCAAAGACTTTGCCGTTTACTATAAGAAGGTGATTTCCTGGAGAGGGTATAGGGTATTTAGGGTTTTATGCTTGCGGTAGAAAGAAGAAATATGATCCTGGAGGAACTCCAGCAGAATAAGAAGGTCATTGTATCCGATCTGGCAAGAAGCTTTGAAGTTTCGGAAGAGACTATAAGGCGTGACCTCGAAAAGCTGGACAGGGATGGGCTTGCGATAAAGAGTTATGGCGGTGCGGTGATAAATGAAAACACAAGTATCGACATGCCCTTCAATATTCGCAAAAAGAAGAATATTGGCGGTAAGCAGGCCATAGCCGAGATCATAAAGGGGCTGGTGGATGACGGGGATCATATTATCCTTGATCCTTCCACAACGGCGGTTTTCATAGCCAAGGCCTTAAAGGATAAAAAGCATCTTACGGTAATAACCAATTCCATAGAGGTAATGATAGAGTTGTCCGATGTCTCGGATTGGAATATCATATCCTCGGGAGGAAGTATGAGAGAGGGGTATCTCGCTCTCGTCGGTCCCCGGGCGGTAGAGGGGCTGGGCTCCTACAACGTGGAAAAGGTTATCCTAAGCTGTAAGGGAGTGGATATGCAGAAGGGCATTACCGACGGAAGTGAGCTCTTCTCTGAGACTAAAAAGACTATGATAAACTCTGCGAGGCAGAGGATCCTGGCGGTGGACCATACCAAGTTTGACACCTATGCGTTTTCGAAGATATGCTCAGTAGGGGATATGGATATGGTCGTTACGGACGAAAAGCCGCAGGATAAGTGGTTGGAGGAGTTCGCAGCGCTCGGGATCAAATGTCTTTATCCCCAAAATGCTGAGCTGCAATAGGAGAGAAGATAATCAGTCACTATATATATATTATATAAGGAGGAAGGTATTTAAGTATGGCAAAAAAGTATTTGGCGATCGACTTTGGTGC
>CAMNBW010000197.1 GCA_946533525.1 uncultured Lachnospiraceae bacterium | reverse complement strand
AAAACATCCGGAGGTTGTATCTCAATGAAGAAAATTACTTATTTTTATCTCGAAAGCTGTCCGTATTGCCAAAACGCCAGAAAGGCAATGGACGAGCTCAAGGAGGAAAATCCTGATTACGCAAAGATAGAGATGGACTGGATAGAGGAAGAGAGGCAGCCTGATCTGGCAAAGGTATATAATTATTATTACGTGCCTACGATGTTCATAGGTGCAAATAAACTCTACGAGGCGAAGCCGGGCCAGACATATGATGAGATCAAAACCGAGGTCAGGAAGGTATTTGATGCGGCACTTGAAGGATAAAAGAGTGAATATTTATAAAATTTAAGTTGGAGGAAAAAATTATCATGAGTGATGTAACAGGAAGGATCGAAGCTGAGCTTGGGAAGCCGATTGCCCAGGCGGATAATAAAGAACTTTACCGCGCGCTTTTAAGCTTTACGAACAAGGCAGCGGGAGAAAAGGCGGAGCACGATTCCAAGAAAAAGCTCTATTATATCTCGGCCGAATTTCTTATCGGAAAGCTTCTTTCCAATAACCTCATCAACCTGGGGTTATACGATGAAGTAAAAGAGGCGCTGTCGTCAGGCGGCAAGAGCCTGGCGCAGATAGAGGAGATGGAGACTGAACCGAGTCTTGGAAACGGCGGTCTTGGAAGGCTGGCAGCCTGCTTCGTGGATTCTATCGCAACCCTTGGCCTTCCCGGGGACGGAGTCGGCCTCAACTATCATTTCGGCCTTTTCAAACAGAGCTTTAAGGACAATGTGCAGGTAGAGACTCCTGACGAATGGCGCTCCGGGGATACGTGGCTCATTGATACGAACAAGGGTTATGACGTTGTAATGGGAGGCAAAACCTACCATTCCAGAATGTATGACCTCAAGGTTACGGGCTACGAGGGTGTGACCAATGCGCTGCACCTTTTCGATATGGATACCGTGGACGAGTCCATCGTAAAGGACGGGATCAGCTTTGATAAAACGGATATAGCGAAAAATCTCACACTGTTTTTGTACCCGGACGACTCAGACGACGACGGAAGGAAGCTCAGGGTCTACCAGCAGTATTTCATGGTGAGCAACGCCGCCCATCTCATAATAGAGGAGGCAAAGGCAAAGGGATCGAAGCTCACTGACCTCTACGACTATGCCGTTATCCAGATAAATGACACCCACCCGACCATGGTTATTCCGGAGCTCATAAGGATACTCAGGGACGAAGAGGGAATTGACTTTGACGAAGCGGTAGACATCGTAAGTAAATGCTGTGCATATACAAATCATACGATCCTCGCTGAGGCTCTTGAAAAATGGCCAATCAAGTACCTTAAGGAGATAGTTCCGCAGCTTGTTCCGATAATCGAGATACTCGACGACCGTGTGCGCAGGAAATACAGCGATGAAAGCGTTGCCATAATCGACAGCGAAGACCGGGTGCATATGGCGCATATCGATATTCATTACGGCTTTTCGGTAAACGGCGTTGCGGCCCTGCACACTGACATACTCAAGAACACGGAGCTTAAGAACTTTTATGATCTTTATCCCGAAAAGTTCAACAATAAGACCAACGGAATCACCTTCAGGCGCTGGCTTCTCGCATGCAACCCGGAGCTTTCGGATTTCATAATAAGCAAGATCGGAAAGGACTTTTTAAAGCATTCCGACAAGCTGGCCGACTTTGAAAAATGTCTCGGAGACAGGGCAGTGCTGGATAAACTGCTTGAGATCAAGGCAGGAAAGAAGAGGGAGCTTTGCGAATATCTTAAGGAGACCCGCGGCATAGAGATAGATCCCGAGTCGATCTTCGATATTCAGTCCAAGAGACTGCATGAATACAAGCGCCAGCAGTTAAATCTCTTATGGTGCATAAAGAGGTACCAGCAGATAAAGGCGGGCATGAAGCCCCAGAGAAAGGTCACGGTAATGTTTGCCTCCAAGGCGGCGCCGGCATATATAATCGCCAAGGACATCATCCACGCGATACTGTGCCTGCAGGAGATAGTAAACAATGATCCTGACGTAAAAGATTATCTGCAGATACTGATGATTGATAATTATAATGTCACGCTTGCCGAGAAGCTTATTCCGGCCTGCGATATTTCCGAGCAGATCTCTCTTGCTTCCAAGGAAGCCAGCGGAACCGGAAATATGAAATATATGCTTAACGGAGCTCTGACCCTCGGAACGGAGGACGGGGCAAATGTAGAGATACATGAGCGTGTCGGAGACGGAAATATATATATCTTCGGAATGAGGAGCCCCGAGGTCATAAAGAAGTATGCCAATGCAAGCTACGTTTCAAAGGATTACTATGATAAGGACGAGATACTTAAGAAGGCGGTGGACTTCCTTATTGGCGAAGAAATGGTGAAGGTGGGAAATGAAAAGCAGCTTAAGAGGCTTTATGACGAGCTTCTTAAAAAAGACTGGTTCATGACCTTCCCTGATTTTCAGGCCTACAGCGGCACAAGGGAAATGGCCTATTCCGAGTATGAAAACAGGCAGGGCTGGGCGAAGAAGATGGGTATAAATATAGCGCGTGCCGGCTTCTTCTCATCGGATAGAACCATAGAAGAGTATAACAGGGATATTTGGAAACTGAAGTAAAAGTATAAATATAAGTATAAGGGGGGTATTCAATGATCGAGAAGCTTTTGGAAGAGTTTAAATCCAGATTTGGCGGAGAAGGAGACATCCGGGGATATTTTGCCCCGGGAAGGGTTAATCTTATCGGAGAGCATACGGACTATAACGGGGGACATGTCTTTCCCTGCGCACTGTCCATGGGAAACTATGCGGTGGCGCGAAAGAGGGATGACAATATAGTCCGCTGGTTCAATATGACCTGGTCGGCAGACGGGGTACAGGAGGCGGATATACGGACTTTAAAGCCCAATGACAACGGGGTTTGGTATGACTACCAGCAGGGAGTTATCTGGGCCTTCGAGCAGAACGGTTATAAGATTCCCTCCGGCTATGATATGGTCATGGCGGGGGATATGCCTGCAGGTTCCGGTCTCTCCGCTTCGGCATCCATAGAGCTCCTTGCAGCCATTATCATAAAGGATCTGCATAATATTGATATTTCCATGGTGGACTGCGCGCTGATGGGGCAGTACTCCGAGAATAAGTACAACGGCATGAACTGCGGCATCATGGATCAGTTTGCTTCTGCGATGGGTAAAAAGGACAATGCGATCTTTTTAAATACCGACACTCTGGAATATGAATATGTTCCGCTCAACCTGACCGATGAAAAGATAGTGATAACGAACAGCGGCGTAAAGCATTCCCTGGCGGGCAGCGCCTACAATGACAGGAGAAGGGAGAGCGAAACAGCCCTTGAGGACTTAAAGAAGGTCGTGGAAATTAAGACTCTAGGAGACCTGGACGAAGAGGGCTTTGAAAAGTATAAGTCTGCGATAAAGGATCCCGTCTGCTTAAGAAGGGCAAAACATGCGGTCTATGAGAACAGACGTACCATAAATGCGGTAGCCGCCCTGAAAAACAACGATAAAGAGACTTTTGGAAAGCTTATCAACGAGTCCCACGTTTCTCTGCGCGACGACTACGAGGTTTCCTGCAAGGAGCTGGATATTCTGGCAGAGGAGGCCTGGAAGCTTCCCGGAGTGATCGGATCCCGTATGACAGGCGGCGGCTTCGGAGGCTGCACTGTAAGCATAGTGAAAAACGAGGCTATAGAGGATTTTCAGGAGGCTTTGGGGAAGGTATATAAGGAGCGTACCGGCATAGACGCAAAGTTTATCATAGCTGACGCGGCCGAGGGCGCAAGGAGAATAATGT
>CAMNBW010000196.1 GCA_946533525.1 uncultured Lachnospiraceae bacterium | reverse complement strand
AAGTACTATACTGTAACCTATAAGGATGCTACGGGTCTTGATGAGGATGGTTATACCATTTTGAAGAAGGGTACATACACCGCTATAGTAACTATCAACAAGTTAGGCGGAGCATATTATCCTTCGGAGACATCAGTAACAAAGACCTACAAGGTTGACTCGGCAAGCAAGTAATTCGACAGAGCAATCTTAAAACACCTGATCCGGTTTAAGGATTGAGGACAGACACCCCCGGGGAAAGTGTTTAAACACTGCCTCGGGGGTGTTTTTTATTACTAGACAAACACTGCAATTATAAGATACAATTATAAGAAATTAACGAATAAGCCGATTTATCAATTTTAAACTACCCAACAAACGAAAGGAGACAGAAAATGAAGGAATTTAATTACACAGTTACGGATCCGGTAGGAATTCATGCAAGGCCCGCGGGGAATCTCGTTAAGGAAGCCAAAAGTCACGAATGTACGATCATGATCTATAAGGGGGAAAAGGGCAGTAAGGCTACCTCTCTTACAAAGCTCATGGGGCTTGGAATAAAGCAGGGCGATGAGATAAGGGTGACCGTTGAGGGCGACGGCGAGGAAGAGTGCGCGGCTGCAATGGAAAAGTTCTTTAAGGAAAATCTTTAAGGGCAGACAGGGTGTTTTCGGCGGTTCACAAGCTATAGGAGGATGAGGTATGAAGGTTGCTACCGGTACAAAAATCGTTAACGGAATAGGAATCGGGAAAATACATATATTCAAGGCACCGGTGTATGAGATCGACGAGTCGGAGGTGGAGGATCCGATCCCGGAGCTTAAGCGTTTCGAGGATGCCAGAGTAAAGGTACAGCAGGCGCAGCACGCGCTTTATGAAAAGGCGCTGCAGACGGCCGGGGAGGAGAGCGCGGGTATATTCGAGGCCCACGAGCTCATGCTGGACGACGACGACATCATAGACGAGTGTAAGGCAATAATGACCGAGCAGAACCGCAGGGCGGAATATGCAGTGCGGCAGGGCTTTGACAACGTGGCGCAGATGTTTAAGGATATGGACGATCCCTATTTCCAGGCCAGGAGCGCCGACGTCATCGACCTTAAGAATTCCATGCTGGATGTGCTGCTGGGGAACGATACCGGAGCCAATATGGGAAACGAGCCCTTTATCCTTGTGGCGGAGGATCTTGCGCCGTCGGAGACGGTAAAGCTCGACAAGTCGCTGCTTCTTGGACTGGTAACGAGGGAGGGAAGTTCAAATTCCCATACGGCGATACTGGCCCGGAGCATGAATCTGCCCTCGCTGATACAGTGCAAGGATATAAGCGACGACTGGGACGGGAAGGACGCGATCCTTGACGGCTATAATTCCTGCATATACATCGAGCCCACCCAGGACCTTGTGGCGTCCCTTACCGCAAGGCATGAGGAGGATCTGAAGCAGGAGGCGCTTTTACAGGAGCTTAAGGGGAAGGACAATACCACGGTGGACGGCAAGACCATAAAGGTTTACGCCAACATCGGCGGACCTTCGGACATGGGAGCGGTACAGGTAAATGACGCGGGGGGCGTAGGGCTCTTCCGCTCGGAATTCGTCTATCTGGGAAGTCCGGAGGATCCTTCGGAGGAGGCGCAGTTTGAGTCCTACAAGAGGGTGCTGGAGACCCTTTCGCCTAAGCTGGTCATCATAAGGACCTGCGACATAGGGGCGGACAAGACCATAGACTATATGAACCTGGACAAGGAGGAAAATCCCGCCCTTGGCTACAGGGCAATAAGGATATGCCTTACCAGGAAGGACTTTTTCAAGAGACAGCTAAGAGCGCTGCTCAGGGCATCGGCTTTCGGTAATCTGGGAATAATGTTCCCCATGATAATCTCCTTAAGAGAGGTTCGGGAATGTAAGGAGCTGCTCGCGGAATGCAGGAGAGAGCTGGAAAATGAGAAGGTAAAGATGGGCCAGATCCAGGTGGGTATAATGATAGAGACACCTGCGGCAGCGCTTTGTGCGGATGAGCTGGCGGAGGAGGTGGATTTCTTCTCGCTTGGAACCAACGACCTTACACAGTATACCTGCGCAATAGACAGGCAGAATGCAAAGCTCGAGCCCTTTGCGGACAGCCATCATCCCGCGGTCTTAAAGCTTATTCAGATGACGATAGAGGCCGGGCACAGGCACAATACCTGGGTCGGTATCTGCGGAGAGCTGGGAGCGGATCTTACGCTTACGGAGACGTTTTTACGCATGGGAGTGGATGAGCTTTCGGTCAATCCCAAGAGCGTGCTGCCGCTTCGGAAAAAGATAAGGAGTATAGACCTTTCCAAGGCGCCGGCCATGGAAGGATAAGAGGGCGAAAAACAGGGTTTAAGTTCGCAGGGCGCGGAGAGTTATTGAGAGTTATTCGGCTGCAAGTATTTCCGCATTCTGTATCATAATGGGCTTGCCGGTCTTCTGGTATATCCAGACTATGGAGCTCATATCCCCATAGTAGGCATCGCTGACAACCACAGCACGGTCCATATCCGGGGTATCGTCGTAGATACCCCAGTTTTCCGCCCTGTATTCGTCAACTATTTCTTTATACGCTTTATAAAGCTCAGGCTTCATGGAGGTCAGCGTCGCCTCGATAAGGGGATGCGGCCTCCAAAGCAGGGCTATATCGTTCGAATTTTCCTTAAATATCTTCAGAACATCTTTTATCTTTTCGAGCATCTTAACGTCGTTATCCAAAAGAGCCTGGACACTGGTATTATAGAAGATGATCTTCTTTTTGCTGCCGTCGGGCCGCTTTATTATATCTTCCCAGGCCTTCGGGACGGAGACTTCCTGATCCTTTACATCGAGGATCTTATCTATTTTGGGAGAGCCGGAGCCTACGATCTTTTTCTCCCAGTATTCCTTTTTGTCCTTTCCGGTTTCTTTTACAAGAATATTGATATAGGCCTTGCGCATGGCTTCGGACTGGACGATGACCTTATCGGCGTTAAAAACCCCCATCGTGGTTACGAAGTGCTTAATGCCCTCGAGGTGGTCCTTATTGTCGGGGTCGATTTCGCCCAGGACAAAATAGGGGATATAAACAAGCTCGTCGGTAAATTTTTTTAGGTTTGACGAGTAGAAGAAGGGATGCACACTGGTTACAAAGTTGTACTCGTCGTAGGGGTTATGTATGTAGATTTTGTCGGGGCGGTTGGCTTCAAAGTCGTAATCTGCAAAGGGAACTATCGGAACATTTTCCGGCAGCAGGTCGCCCTCGTAATGCGCGGGCTCTTTAAAGGAGCCGTCAGGGTTTTTGTCGTAGTAGGGAATCGGGATTACAACGGCGTGGCAGTTTTCATCGGCCTTCGCCTTCTTCCATACCGACTCGAGGCTGTCCCACATGGATGCCTTGTAGGGGAGGAAGACTATTTCTGTTTTTACGACTATATCGTTATTTATGCTGTTGATTACGACAGTAAGGGATTTTAAAAGCTTTTTCGCCGCTTTGTCCCCGGAGGGGATATTGTTGTCGGCTATGGCGTCGGCTATTTCAAAAACGGCTTCGCAGTATTTTTCAAGATGGGAAACCGTGACGAAGCCGAGGCCTTCGGAGCCCTCGATTGTGGTGCCCATGCTTATGGCACATTCCTGGCAGTGGCGGAGGAGTTCGATTACAGCTTCGTAGTTGCCTTTATTCATTTGTTCTCTGATTGCTTCGTGTGCCTCGTTGAGTGTTCCGGCCATTTCGAGGAGCATTTGTTTTTGCTGCTTTCTCATCTGTCGTAATTTTTCCTTTTTTCTTTATTATATCATTATATAGCAAAAAAGTTTGTATAAAAAAATAAATGGCTTATAAT
>CAMNBW010000195.1 GCA_946533525.1 uncultured Lachnospiraceae bacterium | reverse complement strand
TAGTGCCGGCAGTGGGACTTGAACCCACACACCCTTGCGGATAACAGATTTTGAGTCTGTCTCGTCTGCCAATTCCGACATGCCGGCGTGAAAAGTATTTTATCACAATATAAATTTTTTTACAAGAAAGCAGACCACCTGCTTATACTGTTTTTGCATTTTTGCATTTTTTATAATATATGGTATAGTAAAGAACGATAACTCTGATTTGGAGAAGTTTTGCACACAGGAGGGAGTGTAGATGAAGGTTAATCTGATAATGCCTATGGGCGGAGCGGGCTCGAGATTTGCGGCAAAAGGATATGAGCTGCCGAAGCCGATGATGGATCTTAACGGCATTCCGTTTTTTTATTGGGCGTCGCAGTCCCTTATGGGGCATATGGATATTGTCGGCACAACCTTTGTTATACTGAAGGAACACGCGGATAAATACGGCCTCGACGAAAAGATCAAGGGATATTTCCCGGATGCTACCATAGTTTATCTGGATGAGGTCTTAAACGGTGCTGTAATGACCTGCATGGAGGGAGTCAAGACGATAGGAAACGACTATCCCGTCATCTTCTGCGACTGCGATCTGATGTTTGTCTCGGACGGCCTGTATGAGTTCTACAAGGGAGATAAGCTGGATGCGGAAGGCACGATAGTAACCTTTAAGTCCTCCAAGGACAGGTTCAGCTATGTAAGGCTGGGAGCGGACGGTTTTGTGTCGGAGACTGCGGAAAAGGAAGTCATAAGCGACAATGCCATCTGCGGAGCCTACGGTTTTGCAAATAAGGATATTTTCATGAGAGCTTCTCTCAAATATATGTCTAAATGCCCCTACGACGAGTATTATATGAGCGGACTTTTTAACGTTCTGATAGCAGACGGAATGAAGGTGCGCTCATTTAACGTTGATGAGATGGTTTCCTTCGGAACCCCGGAGGAATACGAGGTCGCACTGGACATCCTGACGTAATAGTTTAGTAAATTTGGAGAATATACATGCCGATAAGAATTTCCAACTATGGAGGCATAATTGGGTGGAACGCGCGTAAATACCTTCCGCACCTGGCTTCCAAGGCCTATTTGACAATGCAGTTTCTTTTGAGGGAAAAGAAGCAGAAGGCCTTCATTGAAAAATTTATGAGGGAGAAGAGAGCTCCTTACCCGGATGTGGTCAATATAGAGACCATTAACCGCTGCAATTCTACCTGTGCTTTTTGTACAGCCAATAAATATGCGGAGAAGAGGCCCTTTGCCAAAATCTCCGAGGAGCTGTTCCATTCCGTTATAGACCAGCTCTCGGAATGGCAATATCCCAATAAGCTTACCTTATACGGAAACAACGAGCCCTGGCTCGATACCAGGATAGTGGAATTTCATAAATATGCCAGAGAAAAGCTGCCGACAGCTTTTATTTTTATGTCAACCAATGGACTTATCCTTAACGTAGAAAAGCTCGACAGCATAATTCCTTATGTGGATCAGCTTATAATCAACAATTACTGCGAGGATATGAAGCTGCATGACAATATCAAGGTGATCTACGATCATGTGAGGGCCAATCCGGAAAAATATAAGGACGTGGATATACTTATACAGATGCGTTACGTAAAGGAGGTCCTGACCAACAGGGCAGGAAGTGCTCCCAACAGGCAGGGCGAAAAGCTAAAGCCCATTAAATATACCTGTGTAATGCCCTATACGGATATGTGGATAGAGCCCAACGGAAATATGGGAATATGCTGCTGCGACAACCTCGAGCGGTCCAGTATGGGTGACCTCAACAAGGAAAAGCTGGTGGACATCTGGAACGGGGAGAAGTATAAGGAGCTGCGGGAGACCATGAGGAAGGGCCGGAATAATCACCCCTTCTGCAAGTATTGCGATTTTATAGATGCCGGCTTAAGGGGAGAGATAGTAAAGGAAGAACTTGAGAAATAATTTTGAAAAATAGCTTTGAAAAATAACCTTCAGATAGGGTATGATAGTGAACTGAAAAATAAGAGTTTTGAAAGGGGATACGGAATGGAAACTGAGCAGGTTTATGTAAAAAATGACGGGACAGGTATGGAAAGAGCCCTCAAGACAGCGGATTGGGTAGCGAGGGACGCAGCACTGGGAAGAAAAGAAGCCCTGCATTTCAGGCTGCTGGTGGAAGAAACCCTGGGTATGGTCAGCGCCATGGCGGGTGAGTTTCAGGCTGTGTTCTGGATAGAGTATGAGAAAAAGGATTTTAAGATACGTCTTGAAGCAAAGACACAGATGCACTTTGAAAAGAGGGAAGAGCTGCTGTCGGTTTCCAGAGGCGGAAAGAATTATGCAAACAAGGGCATAATGGGTAAGATCAGAGGACTTTTCGAGACTGCCATTTCTGATTACAAGGAAGTACGACAGATGCAGAGTGAAAACGGCATCATGGGGCTTTCATACGGGGCTATGGGCGTGGATGCGACCAATGCCATGTCACAGAGCGTAATGACATGGTCCCTTGAACAGTACAGGCAGAGTGTTCAGCAGGAGAACGGAGGGGCGCAGGAAGAGGAATACGATGAGTATTTAAACGAGCTGGAGCGTTCGATAGTTGCGAATATAGCCGATGAGATACAGGTCGGTATCAGGATGGATACCGTAGATATGACAATTTTTAAAAATTTTGGATAATTTACTGCCAAACCATAGATTCGCTGCGTATACATATGTGAAAGGAGGCAGCGCCATGAACGAAGAGAAATTAGAAGTCAAAATCAGAAAGATTTTTGACTATCAACGCTTTGCCCGTAACGCAAGGCTTGGAAGGCTCATCAGTGAGACCGAAAACAGATATAGAAAAAGTGATAATATTGTTATGCTTTCGGAAATGGATCTTGAAAAGGTCAGTGCGGCCGGAGCTGTGGATGAGCTGAGAAGCGAAGCGCTTAAGGATGATAAAGATGGCGGCGAAGGGGAATGAAGTAGAAGAGCTCTACCGGGCCTATCGTGATAAACTGTTTTATTATATCAACGGCAAGGTGAGCTCTCCTGACGATGCAGAGGATATTCTGTCAGAGGTATTTATCAAGGTTACCCGTTTTTATGACAGCTACGACGACAGTAAATCGTCGGTTCAGACCTGGCTGTATTCAATAGCCAGAAATGCTGTCGTAGACTTCTATAGGAGATCGAAGGAATACGGAGAGCTTTCGGAGGAAATCCCCTTAGACAGCAATATAGAGGAAGAATATCTGGAAGAAGAGCTGCTGGATGAACTGGCATCGGCACTCGAAAGTATGGATACGGAGCTTAGGGATATAGTGATAATGCGCTATTACAGCAACAAATCCCTGACGGAGATCGCAGAGATCATGAATATCTCATACGGAAGGATAAAGCTTTTGCATCAAAAGGCCCTGGCCGAGTTAAAGAAAAAGCTGTAAATAAGGTGTAAATATGGAGGACAACCTGAATGACTAATAAGAACAGACTTTCAGAAGTTGATCTGGATAACGTTTCCGGAGGTATGCAGGGCGATCAGGTTTCGGGAAAGAAGACGGCCTATGTTGTGGCTAACGGTAATTCCGAAAGCTGTCGGTGCCCTGAGTGTGGAGAAATTTCCACATATACTATAATATCCGGAGGCAGGAGAAAGTGTGACAATTGCGGAAGGGTGTATGAGGTGTCGTTTAGTTCTGTGAAGAAGACGGCGGCATATGAGGCCTGATATTTGAAAATTTGAAATTTAGAAGGGGTTGCTGCAGCGATGCAGCAGCCCTTGTTTTTGTCTGGTTTTATCAATAAATAAAATGGGGGGCTGTCGCAATAGCAAAAATGCACAAAATTTTCGTGCTCGTGTCATGACGA
>CAMNBW010000194.1 GCA_946533525.1 uncultured Lachnospiraceae bacterium | reverse complement strand
CATAGCGCCTATACAGAAAGGTAAACCTATGTCTGATTATAAAAAGAATAAAAATTATCTTGTTCGTCAGAGGGCAAATGCCATGATCAAGGAAATGCCGGCCTATGTCAACGATTACTTTCTTGAACGGGAAATTCGTCTGTCGGCAATGTCCATATATTCCTATGCGAACCAACTGAATATTTTCTTCAATTTTCTGCACGAAAATAATTCTTATTTATCCGGCAAAGAAATTAAGGACATATCTTTAGAGGATCTGGACGCCCTCAATGACCGTGACATCGTGGAATTTCTGCATTTTCTAAGAAATTATCCCGTAAAACGCGCTGACGGGTCCGTACATATCACCGAATGCAGCCCGACCACCATACAGCACTATATGGTGACCCTAAATACCTTTTGGAAGTACCTTTATGTAAGAAAAATGGTTTCCGGCAACCCTGTAGAGCTTATAACCAGGGCGAAGCTCCCTAAAAAGGAGGTTATATACCTGGACAGATCCGAAAAATACCAGCTTCTGGATACTGTCGAAACCGGCCAGGGACTTACAAAAAAGCAACAGAGCTACCACAGCAAAAATGTTGAGCGCGACCTTGCTATAATCCAGATATTTTTATCCACGGGCATCCGTGTATCCGAGCTTGTGGGCATGGATATGAATGACATAAATTTAACAAAGTGCAGCATCAATGTATTTCGCAAGGGCGGAAACTTCGACCGTGTGTACTTCTCCGATACTGCCTGCGAATACTTAAAGGCATACCTCAATGTACGCGATAAATACAATCCCGATAAAAAAGAAACAGCCGTTTTTTTAAACCGTGACGGCAGCCGTATCGGTGTCCGTTCGGTCCAGCTCATGGTGAAAAAATACATAACAGCCGCTGTTCCGACGCAGGCAGAGCGCATCACCCCGCATAAATTGCGCTCCACCTACGCCGAGACCATGCTCAAGGCCACCGGAGGAGACCTGGAGCGGGTACAAAAGCTCATGGGACACTCTTCCATCACCTCTACGACGCATTACGTCGCAAGTACCGAGGAAGAAAAGGAGGCAGTGCGCAACCTTTCGGATAATTATTGACTTTCCGATAAATTTCATCAACCGATAGTATTTGCTATTCAGATACAATGAGTTTATACTTATTTACACATAATTTTTGAAAGGTATTTTAAAGCAGATGAAATTTAAATGGGACAAAAAATATCTCTATCTGGGAGTTACGGCTTTTCTCGTAGTTGTTGCTTCCATGATTTTTCATAATATCATCACCGGTTCTTCCTCCATATTGACGGGGATTAGCAAGATAATTTCCGTTCTGACCCCTATAATAGACGGACTTGTCCTTGCCTACCTCATGAATCCGATCCTCAATTTCTATGAAAACAGCGTTTTATCCAAAATAACGGACAAACTCAGATATTTTAATCCTGAAGACAATCCCGCGAAGGGCAAACGCAGGATAAGAAATTGCTCCGTGGCCCTGACCTTTGTAACGACTGTCCTCATTGTTACGATCTTTTTCCAGATGGTTATACCCCAGATCGCGGACAGTATACAGAGCATTATCAAGCTCTTCCCTACATATCTCAATAATCTCAACGCCTGGGCAGAGCAGGTATTTAAAAACTATCCCTTCCTTGAGTCTTCTCTTGTGTCATTTATAGGCGACTATACAAAGGATATGAACGAATTTTTGCGCCGGAACGTCCTTCCCCATGTAAATACGGTGCTGACCTCGGTTTCCTTAAGCCTTATGCGTATTCTGACCTTTACCTGGAATCTTTTGATCGGCCTGATCATTTCCATATATATTATGGCTAACCGCGAGCTCTTTGCGGCCCAGTTCAAAAAGCTGCTGTACGCCTATTTCAACCAGCGTACCGCAGGAAACATCATCGGAGAATGTGCCTTCATCCACAGGACCTTCAGCAGCTTCATCGTAGGAAAGATCGTGGATTCCGCGATTATCGGCGTTTTGTGCTTTTTTGCCGCAAGTATAATCGGTACCCCTTATCCGGTCCTGATAAGCGTTATAATCGGGGTAACAAATATAATTCCCGTTTTCGGACCCTTTATCGGAGCCATTCCCTGCGCCCTGCTGGTGCTGTTGGTCGACCCCCTGCAGTGCCTGTATTTTATACTCATGATCTTCGTTCTCCAGCAGTTGGACGGAAACTTCATAGGACCCAAGATCTTAGGCGGCTCCACAGGGCTTTCGAGCTTCTGGGTCATCTTCGCCATCACCCTGGGCGGCGGACTTTTCGGAGTTGTGGGAATGTTCCTCGGAATACCGATCTTTGCGGTTCTCTACGCCGAATTCAAGCGCAGGGTCAATAAACACCTTAAATTTAAATCCCTGTCGGAAAACACAAACGACTATTTCAAAAATTTCGACAGCTCCAACAGGCAGGCATTCGTGAACGCCATAACAGTTAAGAAGAATGAAGAAGCTCCTTCGGCCGCCGATGCGCCGGATAGTACGCAATGAAATATATAGACTATAAGGAACACCGGACCCAGGGAACATTTAATTTTCCCGTGGCATATTACCATCAGACCAGGCATTCCCCGCGGTACTTTATGCAGCACCACTGGCATACGGAATTCGAACTCATAAGGATAATCGACGGGAGCTTCAGCCTGATTTTGGACAATAAAAGCCTTCTTTTAAATAAGGGCGATATAATCTTTATTCCCGGGGGCTCCCTTCACGGAGGCACTCCGGAGGACTGTGTCTATGACTGCGTGGTCTTCGACATAAAGATGCTCTTAAGATCCAATTCCAACCCTAAATTCATAGCGGAGCTTCTGGACCAAAAGCACACCGTCAATACCCTTATCTCCCATGGAGGAGACCCGGTATCCGAGGCTGTGGCAGCTCTTTGCCTTGCCCTTTCGGAGCGTCATACGGGCTATGAATTTATGGCCTACGGCGAATTTTACCGGCTTTTCGGGCTGATAATCGAAGGAAAGCTTTACGAAAATGTTTCTACGGCGCCGATAGCCGCCGAAAAGCTGAAGTCGGTAAAGGAGGTTCTCTCCTTTATCTCGGATAACTATTTTAACAATGTGAGTCTGGACACCCTGGCCCACATAGCGGGAATGAACCCGAAGTATTTTTGCAGATATTTTAAATCAGTTACGGGCAGGACCCCGATCGACTATTTAAATTACTACCGGGTGGAATCCGCCTGCGAAATGCTCTCCACCCGGGATATTTCCATAAAAGAGACCGCCATCTCCTGCGGTTTTAACGACGAAAGCTACTTTATCAAAACCTTTCATAAATATAAGGGCATAACACCCAAACAGTTTATGCTGACAACATTTTAGACATGAAGAAGAATACGAATAAAAACCTTTATATAGGCCTTATTGCCATGGTGATCTTAGGCGTGGCCTTCATACTTATCGTAAAGAAACAGGAAAGCCCCACGCAGCTTAAGATCCCCTTCTCGACCTTAAACTGGAGCTCAAGCCTTGAAGATATGGAGGAAGTCGACGGAGGGCTCTATGTTACCTTTACCTCAAGCGGCGGCACCACTTATCAGTATATGAGAGAATATCTCGGCAAGTCCGGCTATTTAAAATATCACTTTAACCCCCAGGGGGCGCTTGCGGGAATTGCCTGGAGCTATGAGGCTGCGGACAAAAATGAGCTGGAAGCCCTGTATGAAGAGATTTCCGCTTCGCTGACAAAGGAATACGGCGAAGGAAGAGCCACCTCCTCCGGTCTAAATCACGCCTGGGAGCTGCCTGACGGCACCTCTGTACGCTTAAATACCGGCTTTGGCGGCTCCGATTATTCCCTTCAGTATTTTTACATCAATCCCAATT
>CAMNBW010000193.1 GCA_946533525.1 uncultured Lachnospiraceae bacterium | reverse complement strand
ACGTTGGAAACATGGCCGATGGCTACGAGCTTAGTCTTCTCCGTTATCTTTTTTTCTATTTCCTCGTCGGAAAAACGCCCCTCGCTGTCGGGCTCTAAATACCTTAATACGGCTCCGGTCTTACGCGCCGCAAGCTGCCAGGGCAGCATATTCGAATGGTGCTCCATGACTGTGGAGACTATCTCGTCCCCCTCCTTAAGCTCGCTTAAGGCGTAACTGTAGCTTACAAGGTTTAAGGACTCCGAGGTATTCCTTGTAAAAATTATCTCCCGGGAAGTGTCGGCTCCGATGAATTTTGCCACCCTCCTGCGGGCCTCCTCATAGGCGTCGGTGGCGCTCATGCTTAAGGAATAGAGCCCCCTTAGCGGGTTGGCGTTCATCGTCTCGTAAAACTCAGTTATGGCAGCTATTACAGCAGCAGGTCTTTGAGCAGTAGCCGCGGAATCGAGGTAGTGTACCCCGCTGTTTTCAAATATGGGAAAGTCCTTCCGAAATCTGTTTTCCACCTGATCTTACCCCAACTCTTTCTCCAGATAGTGCTGTATCCTGCCCTGGGATTCCTCGTCCTCGATGAGCCTCCTTATGCTGTCGAGCTTCGCCCTCGTCATAATAAGCTCAGCCTCCGACTCCGAGATGCCTCTCGACATCATGTAAAAGAGCACATCCTCGGAAAGCCTTCCTATCGAGGCTCCGTGAGTACCCTCCACATCCTCTTCGTCGCATAAGATTATCGGAAGCGTCTTATTTTTAACCCCCTCCGATAAGAGCAGGGTCTCCTCCTGCTCATCTCCGACGGCCCCTTTGGCTCCCCGCCGAAGGTCGATGGTTCCCCGGAAATTCTTTACGGCCCTATCCTTAAGGGCACCCTTTACCATAAGTGAACTTAGGCTCTTCTTTCCGATATGGTTTATCATGTAGTTCATATCCAGAAGCTCCTCGCCTCTCGTTAGATACCCCGTATTCCCGTCAAACTCCGCCCTGTATCCGGACAGGTCGACGTTGACTCCCATATAGGTCTTCCTTGTGCCAAGCTCCATCTGTATAAGCCCGAAATATCCGCGGTCCGCCACGCAGGCCCCTATGTTTTCAAAATAGGTGCTGCTGCGGCTCAAAAGATTTGTGTTCACAAGCTTAAGAGCGGCCCCGCTTTCAATGCTCGCCTTTATATCCACTCCTGCAAAGGCAGGCTTTTCGGGTTCGTCGGGACTGCTTAACTGATTTAGAATTATGTTAACCTTAGCCCCCTCCTTGACATCCACAAATACTCTGACCGCCCCGGAGTTTTTGCCGTCATATTCAAAATCTATTCGCAGGGGCTCCTCAGGGGTCTTCCCTTTGGATACGCTTATATATAGTTTCTTTGAAGGAAGGGTCTCAAAAAACCTCTCAGCCTCTTCTCCCATTCCTCCTTTGATGCTCTGTCCCGAAGGGTAGTTTTCCGTTACCTCGACTCCCTCGGGAAGATTTTTTATGTCAACCTTAACGCCGGCCCCGTCAAAGGAAGCCGGCCCCGGGTCGTCCGCTTGTGCATAATTTAATTTAAGAAAATTCCACGTAAGGGTGGGTAGATTATTTAATATCATTATTAGCCTATTGCGCCTTTCATTTCTAACTGTATGAGATTGTTCATCTCCACCGCGTACTCCAAAGGCAGCTCCTTGGAGACCGGATCGGCGAAGCCGCTGACTATCATGGCCCTGGCCTCCTCCTCCGAAACTCCCCTGCTCATAAGGTAAAAGACCGCATCGTCCGAAATACGTCCGATCTTCGCCTCGTGCCCTATGTCCGCGTCGTTGGTACGGATGTCCATGGCCGGCACCGTATCTGAACGGGATATGTCGTCGAGCATAAGGGACTGGCAGGAAACCGTGGACTTTGCCGCCTTTGCGCTCTCCTGCACGACTATGGCGCTGCGGTAGGTCGAGATCCCCCCGTCCTTGGAGATGGACTTTGTGGAGATAACCGAGCGGGTATTCTTCCCGGAATGGACGATCTTCGCCCCAGTATCCAGGTTCTGTCCCTTTCCCGCGAAGGTGATCCCCGTAAACTCCGCCCTCGAGGAATCTCCCTTTAAAATACTCATCGGGTAAAGATAGCTTACATGGGAGCCGAAGGAACCCGAAACCCACTCTATTACCGCCCCCTCCTCGCAGATGGCCCGCTTGGTGTTTAAGTTATACATATTCTTCGACCAGTTCTCTATCGTGGAATAGCGAAGGTGGGCGTTCTTTCCGACAAAGAGCTCCACACAGCCCGCATGGAGGTTGTTCACATTATATTTGGGCGCGCTGCAGCCTTCGATAAAATGCAGGTCTGCGCCTTCGTCCACGATGATAAGGGTGTGCTCGAACTGCCCCGCTCCCGGAGCATTGAGCCTGAAATAGGACTGCAGCGGTATCTCCACCTTGACCCCCGGCGGCACATATACGAACGAACCACCGGACCAGACTGCCCCGTGAAGAGCCGCAAATTTATGGTCGGTCGGAGGCACCAGCTTCATAAAGTGCGTCCTCACCTTTTCCTCGTTGTCCCTTAAGGCGCTCTCCATATCGGTATAGATTACCCCCTGCTCGAGCACCTCTTCCTTTACGTTATGATAGACCAGCTCGGAATCGTACTGGGCGCCGACTCCCGCCAGGGACTTCCTCTCCGCCTCGGGTATCCCCAGGCGCTCGAAGGTGTTTTTTATATCCTCCGGGACCTCGCTCCACTTCGCGCTCATGCCCGTATTGGGCCGCACGTAGGTTACGATGTCGTCCATGTTGAGGTCGGTAATATCGGGTCCCCAGTCGGGAACCTTAAGGGAATTATAGACCTCAAGGGACTCAAGCCTAAACTGGCGCATCCAGTCGGGATCATTTTTCTCCTTTGAGATCTGCTCCACGATCTCGGGAGTCAGCCCTTCGTTTACCTTATAAAAGCCCTCTTCGCTGTCCTTAAAGTCGTAAAGGCTTCTGTCTATATCTTCGACTGTCGTCTTCTCTTCAGCCATCCTTAAATATACTCCTCGAAACCGTTCTTATTGATCTCCTCCACAAGGCTTCCGTCCCCGCTCTTAACTATCCTTCCCTTAACAAGGATATGGGTGTAATCGACCTTCAGGGCCTCCAGTATCTTTGTGGAATGAGTAATGATAAGAAGGGCGCCGTTCAGCTTTTCCTTGTACTCCTCTATTCCCTTTGAGACCGTCCGCACCGCGTCCACGTCGAGGCCCGAATCCGTCTCGTCCAGGATCGCCAGCTTGGGGCGCAGCATAAGAAGCTGCAGTATCTCGGCCTTCTTCTTCTCTCCGCCGGAAAAGCCCACGTTTAAGTCCCTGTCCTTATAAGCCTTGTCAAAGGAGAGAACTTCCATGCTGGAGCTTAGGTCCTTCTTGAATTCGGAATATTTGACTTTCCCCCCGTTTCGCTGGGAAACCGCGTTTCGAACGAAGCTTGACAGGGAAATTCCCGGTACCTCAAGGGGATTTTGGAAGGACAGGAACATTCCCGCTAAAGCCCGCTTATCCGCGGTATCCTCATTTATGACCCTGCCGTCAAAGCGTATTTCCCCGGAGAGGATATGGTAATTCGGATTTCCCATGAGGGCGTAGCCTAGAGTGGATTTTCCCGCTCCGTTGGGGCCCATCAGAACATGGGTTTCTCCTGCATTTATGTCCAGGTTGATGCCGTGAAGGATGTCCGCATCCTCAACTCCCACCGACAGATCTCTTACTTCCAGCAATGACATTTGTCTTCCTCTCTTTCGGCATGAAAAACCATGCCAACATTGGTTTACATAATTTTATATCGTTTTTCGTCAAAAAGTATGAGCCCGTGATGTCGGACTCAAACTGTACAATTCCTAGTAATTTACCGGAAATTCAATATATCATAGAA
>CAMNBW010000192.1 GCA_946533525.1 uncultured Lachnospiraceae bacterium | reverse complement strand
CTTCATCTGGAAGGTCTCGGCTTCCCCGTCCGGGGTGACTATCGTAAAGCCGGTGCCGAACTGGGAAACGGAAATGTCCCTCGCCTTATACCCCTCACCCGGAGAGCCTGTCCCAACCGCCTCCCGGTTCTCCGTAAAGTAGAAGGTCTTCTTAGGATATTTTTCGGCCTGCTCCCGGATATATTCGTTGTCCCCGTTTAAGAAGACCATACCCTCGGCGGGTATCGCGTCGGCCAGCTCGAATTTGGTCTTCTTTATATTGTCGATTGAAAAGAAGGTCTCAAGATGCTGGGGTCCCACCGAGGTTATCACTCCGTACTTAGGATGCACCAGGTCGCAGAGCTCCTTTATCTCCCCCACCCTTCTGGCGCCCATCTCGCAGATAAAGATCTCATGGGTCGGCTTTAAGTGGTTTCTTACCGTTATCGTAACTCCTAGCGGGGTATTGAAATTCCCCGGCGTCACCAGCACGTTATACTTAGTCTGCAAGAGCTCCTTCAGGAAAAACTTCATGCTGGTCTTGCCGTAGCTGCCGGTGACTCCGATTATGGTCAGGTTGTCGTCCCGGTTAAGTATCCTCTTCGCATCGTTTATATAGTAGTCGCTTATCGCCTTCTCTATGGGATGGTTTATGATATTGGCGACAATATTTAATATTATCTGCGCGGAGACCAGCATAAGGGCGACCCCGGTAAGGGGCCTTATTCCGGCGAAAATTCCACAGCAGATAAAGGCCGCAGCAGTGAGAACCAGGATAGTGACCGTCATCCTCTTTACCCTCGCGGTGAATTTAAGCGGCTTTTTATTATTTATCCGCCTCAGCGCGCGGTAGACCAGGATGTCCAGAAGGAGGGTCAGATATATCAGTATATCGAGCGGGGGGACTGGGAAAATCGCGCGCACTCCTCCGAGGATGAGCCCGAAGACAAGGAGCCACTGCTGCCTTATATTTTTCCTGATCCAGTTAAGGTGCTCGTCGTTCTTGTAGCCGTTTAACTGGAACATATGCATATTGTGTCTGTAGGTCAGAAACAGCGCATAAGCGGACAGGAGCACCGCGATGACGGTTCTTATTATCATAAATTATACACCAATCTTAAAGTAGGAGCGCATTATGCCCTTAAATATGGCGGGCTGCTCCAAAAAAGAAAAATGTCCGGCTCCCTTTAAAACGGCAAGACCGGAATTGGGTATCTTCTCCTCCATAAGTTCTGCGTCGGAAATCGGCGTCGCCGTATCCTTATCTCCCCAGATAAGGAGGGTATCCTGTTTTATCTTCGGCAGGCAGTCCGTCAGGTCCTCATTTACCGCCATGACCATACACTTTTTCATCATCGGGCTGGCGTTTCGGTAGTCCTCCGAGCCCTGGCGGCTCCTCCAGTCGTCTATGAGCTCCGGGAAAAGGGCATAGACCAACTTGTTATTTAAAATATTCTTTAAGAGCTTATACTGCCTTATCTTCATCCTCTGGGCAAAGCTCTTCTTAGGGATTATGCCTGCGCTGTCGATTAGGACGATATTGCTTATCTCAAAGGGGAGGCTCTCCCGGGCGGCCAGCTTTATTATTATCCTGCCTCCGTAGGAGTGGCCGATAAGGGCAGCCCTCTTTATCTTTAGCTTCTGCATAAGGGCGCAGAAAAAATCCGCGTAAGCATCCACGTTCCAGGCCTCCCGGGGCTCGTCGCTCCCGCCGAAGCCCGGCAGGTCGAACTGCACGAAGGTATATTTTTCGTTGATCGCGGCGGCGACGGAATCGTAGACTCCAAGGTCCGTCCCCCAGCCCTGCAGCATGACCGCCGTCTCCTCTCCCGAGCCGGTTATCTTTATGCTTATATTCAAGCCCTCGACTTCGATATTCATTATTTTTTGACTCTCTTAACGGCCTCGCCCTCTTTAAGGCGCATACCGCTCGTCATAAAGCCGGCATCGGAGGAGTCGGTTATGAGGTCCACGTCCTCTTCCTCCAAAACCGCTCCGGGGTGGAACAAAAGCTCTATATTTTCCTTGAAGGCATCGCGCTTCGAGGAGATGTTCTTTAAGATCTTTACGAGGTTCTTATAGGTCATATGTCCCGAGAACATAACTCCCGAAAAATCGGAATTATACAGGGAATAGAGGTCTTTATGCCTTATTTTGTCTACAAAGCACAGGGTATTAAGGAGTATGGCCTTGACTACGTTTATGGGCTTTAGATACTCGAACTTCAATATACCATTGTAAAACTCCGGCTTCTCCCGGGTTATGCGAACCGACGTAACGTCGTAGCCCTCTTCCTTAATGAGCTCGTCTATACAATCGAAGATCATCGGTATGCAGTGGTAGTGCCTGTGGCTGTCGAGCCTTATGCCCTTCCCCGCGGGGAAATACTTTAAGCAGTTATCGATCTGCCTTTTAAACTCCGCCTTTATCTGCTTTTGCAGATCATTTTTTGTCCCGGGTATGATGTTGGCAAGGAGTATCTCCTCGAAGGAAATATCGAAATTTCCCTCCTCATTTATGAGGTCGGACACCTCCTCCGCCGGGCTCAAGGGCTTGCCCTCCACTAAATTCAGGTGGATCGTGAGCTTAAGCTCCTTTTTGCACTCCTTCTTTAATATGTCCATGCACTCATCGAGCCTCGGGGAATTCGGCATAATGCTTATCCCGCTTAAGTACCCGTCGTTTGCACATTCTATTATCCTTCTCGACGCCGCGGGAAAAAGCCCGTAGTCGTCGGCATGAAATTCTATCATTCGTCACCGGTCTCCTTATCTATAAAATATCTGGGTCTGTTCTTGGACTCCATATAGGTGCGGCCCACGTATTCCCCGATTATGCCGAGGGATAAAAGCTGCACCCCGCCTAAGAACCATATGCTTATCATAAGCGTCGGATAACCCCTTACCGCCGCCCCGTTTATGTGGTCTATGACAGTCTGTATCATCATCACCAGCGATATTAAGAATACCACAAAACCCAGCAGAGTGACTATCCTTATGGGCCGGATCGAAAAGGAGGTTATGCCGTTTAGGGCCAGGGTCGCCATCTTCTTTAAGGTGTACTTCGATTCCCCCGCCTCCCGGTTCGATACGTCGAAGTGGACTATATCGGTTTTAAAGCCGAGCTCCGGCACCAGACCCCTTATGAATAAATTGCTCTCCTTATAGGAATCCAGGGCCTCCACTGCCTTTCTGGACAGGAGCCTGTAGTCCGCGCTCTGCTCTATGAGCTCACACCCTAAGGACTTCATAAATTTATAATAGAGCGTAGCCGTAGTCTTTTTAAAGAAGCTGTCGGTATCCCTCGAATTCCTGACTCCGTAGACGATGTCGCAGCCCTGCCTGTATTTTTCGAGAAACTTCGGAATCGCGTTAATATCCTGCTGCAGATCTGCGTCTATCGTGATAACGCAGTCCGCCCCCTGCTCGGCTCCATAGGTCATGCCGGCGAATATCGCGATCTGGTGGCCCCTGTTCCTGGAAAGCTTTATCCCGCTGATGCACTTATGCCTCTTATGCAGGTCCTCTATGATCTCCCAGGTCCTGTCCTTCGAACCGTCGTCAACAAACAAAAGACGGCTTTCGTCATTAACCAAACCGTCCCTGATCAGTGTATCATAAAGCTTCAAAGCCTTTTTAGCGCTGATCTCCAATATAGCTTCTTCGTTGTAGCAGGGCAAAACTATGTATAGCTTTGTGCTCCCCTCTCTCTCTCCCATTAAATCTACCAGTTCCTTTTCAAATATCTATATTCAGACCGACGGGACAGTGATCCGAGCCGAAGATCTCTGTGTGGATAGCGGCTCCCTTTAACCTGTCCCTTAGGCGCTCTGAAACTATGAAATAATCGATGCGCCACCCCGCGTTCTTCTCCCTCGCGTGAAAACGGTAGGACCACCAGG
>CAMNBW010000191.1 GCA_946533525.1 uncultured Lachnospiraceae bacterium | reverse complement strand
AAGGTCAGGCAGTGGATGAGGCCGCTTTTTAAGTTTGCGGTTCCGCTGCTCATAGTCTTTATTTACGTTTACGGTATGATCACTTTTAAATGGCAATAAATGATTGACAGTAATCTGTTTGGAAAGGAGTTTTTTATGAAAGAACAGGGTATAGGTACAAAATGCGTGCAGGCCGGATATACTCCGGGAAACGGTGAGCCGAGGCAGATTCCCATAGTTCAGTCCACAACCTTTAAGTATGATACCAGCGAGGACATGGGAAAGCTTTTCGATTTGGAGGCTGACGGATATTTTTATACCAGGCTTCAAAATCCCACCAATGACCTCGTTGCGGCGAAGATAGCCGCTATGGAAGGAGGGGCGGCAGGGATGCTGACATCCTCAGGACAGGCGGCGAATTTCTTTGCGCTGTTTAATATCTGTGAGGCCGGGAGCCATATAGTCGCTTCCTCTTCGATCTACGGAGGAACCTTTAATCTTATTTCGGTGACCATGGCAAAGATGGGTATAGAGGCCACCTTCGTGTCGCCGGACTGCACGAGGGAGGAGCTGGACGCGGCCTTTAAGGAAAATACCCGGGCGCTCTTCGGTGAGACCATAGCAAACCCCGCGCTTACTGTTCTGGATATTGAAAAATTCGCTGACGCGGCCCATGCTCACGGGGTGCCGCTCATCGTGGACAATACCTTCCCGACGCCGGTTAACTGCAGGCCTATAGAATGGGGAGCCGATATAGTCACGCACTCCACCACCAAATATATGGACGGACACGGAACCGCGGTGGGCGGGGCGATAGTGGACTCCGGCAATTTCGACTGGATGGCCCATAAGGAGAAGTTTCCCGGCCTTACCACGCCGGATGAATCCTATCACGGCATAACCTATGCAGAGAAGTTTGGAAAGGCCGCCTTTATAACCAAGGCTACGGCGCAGCTTATGAGGGACTTAGGCAGCATACAGTCGCCCCAGCATGCGTTTTATCTGAACCTCGGACTGGAGTCATTGCATGTGCGTATGCCCAGGCACGTTGAAAATGCACAGGCGGTGGCTGAGTTTCTGGCTGCGCACCCGAAGGTAAAGAAGGTGAGCTATCCCGGACTTAAGGGCGATAAGTATTACGAGAGGGCGCTTAAATATATGCCCAAAGGGAGCTGCGGAGTCGTGTCCTTCGAGCTCGAAGGCGGAAGAGAGACTGCAGGCGCCTTCATGAAGCGCTTAAAGCTGGCTGCCATAGAGACCCACGTTGCGGACGCGCGTACCTGCTGCTTAAATCCCGCAACCTCCACCCATCGCCAGATGTCGGATGAGCAGCTGGAGGCGGCCGGAGTTCCCGCAGGCCTCATCCGTATATCCTGCGGCCTGGAGGATAAGGAAGATCTTATAGCCGACCTTAAGCAGGCATTGGAGTAATAATAGTAGCTGTTCGGAGTCCGGGAGAGTCTGAACAGCTACAATTTTTTTAAAAAACTAAATTGTTACGTAATAATTAACTTCTGAAAATATTCAATAAAAAACGGCGAGATTTCAATGAATTTTTGGTCATGAGTTACATAATTCGGCAAAAACGATAGTGCTTATGTAATCTTGAATTAATCCTGAAAAAATTTTAAAATTTTAATGCAATATGTAGTTGTTTCCGGGACTGTTCGGGAACTATATATTGATTTTCCTAAATTTTTATCAAGGGGATTTGGAGGTAATGTTTAATGAGTGAAAGCAATGGAATCTCAAACGAAGAGCTCAGCAAGATCGTCAAATCAGAAGTAGACAAGGCGATCCAGAGCAAAGGGGGAGTATCCGGCGACGGTGATTTCTCCAGGAAACTGGATGACATCAGCAGCAAACTCGGAAATATCGCCGAGGCCAACAAGAAGAGGGCAGACAGCGCTAAGTTTTCAATGATCGCAAACTGTGCGCTGCTTGTTATCGTAGTCATCATCTTTGGTGTACTTACGTCCAATCTTGTAACTCTGCTGAAGAATCTGGACGCGACCATGACAGCGGTAAACGGTACCGTTGCAGAGGTTACCGGTCTTGTTTCATCTGCGGATGAAACCGTTAAGGGCATAAATGTTATGCTCGATGACATCAGCAAGGAAGTTAATACGACCCTGACCGGAGTTAACGGCATCATGAACGATGTTTCCAGCGAGGTTAAGACTGTTGGAACCATAGTTGACAATGTAAATGAAACAGTTGAGTCTGTGGACAAGGTGATCGTTGATAACGCCAAGAATATCAATGAAGTTACCACTCAGGTAGCCCAGCTCAACTTTGCAGGTCTCAACAAGACCATCGAGGAAGTATCGAAGCTCGATGTTGGATATGTAAATCAGATACTTGCAAATGCTTCCGGTGTTGTTGCAAATCTTGATACGGTTACGAACGATCTCAGCGAGACCCAGAGGAACCTTAACGAGGTTATGAACAGTGTAAACTCCACCGTAAAGTCGGCGGATTCAGCTCTGGGCACAGTTGACAGCACTGTTAAGAGTCTCAATAAGACCGTAGATACCATTCAGGCAACGGCTGACGAGGCAAACAAGATCGCTACAAACGTAAACAGGACGGTTGAGAGTGCGGACAACGCAGTAAGAAGCGCTACATCGGATATAACCAAGGCGGTTCAGAGCACGACCTCCACAGTAAACAAGGCGGTTTCCGATACGGCAGCCGGCGTTGACAATGCTGTAAGGAGCACGACCTCCAGCGTTGACGATGCAGTAAGAAGCACTACTTCCAGCGTAGGCGAAGCAGTAAGAAGCGCAACTTCCAATGTGAACGACGCTGTAAACAGCACCACTTCAAACGTAAACAGTGCTGTAAAGAGCACTTCCGATACCGTAAATAAGATGGTGAACGATGCTTCCAACGAAGTATCCAAGGCAGTTCAGGACACCAGCAAGGAAGTAGACAAGACAATAAAGTCTGCAACCAAGGATGCAGAGAACTATTATGCCGAGGCTGAGAAAAGCTGGAACAAGACTGTTTCCGATGCTGAGAAAGACTGGAACAAGACTGTTTCCGATGTTCAGAAGGGAGTAGAGGAAGCTTCAAAGCAGGTTCAGGGAACACTCAGGACAATAAACTAAACGCCCATATCATATTCATATTTGGTTGGTGTAAATAAGATAGCCGCCTCGTAGACCGGGGCGGCTATTTTTCAGATAAAAAAGAAAAGGAGAAAGATTGTATGGAAGATGTAAGGTTTAAAAGAAATGAGCTCCTGGCACAGACTGTCATCAAGGGGCTGAAGTCGAGGAACATGGACGGTTACTATGCCGCCAGCAAGGAAGAGGCATTAAAGATCGCCCTTTCGCTCATTCCCGAGGGGAGCAGCGTAAGCAACGGAGGAGCGGCTTCGGCAGGGGAGATCGGGCTGTTGGATGCGGTTGCAAATGGAAATTACGAATATATTGACCGTCACGCAGCGGCGGACAAGAGGGAAGCGGAGCTTAAAACCTATGCTTGCGATGTTTTTATCTCCGGTGCCAATGCCATCACAAACGATGGGATTCTTGTAAATATAGACGGAAACTCCAACAGGGTTTCGGCCATTGCCTACGGTCCGAAGAAGGTCGTCTTCATCGTGGGCTTAAATAAGGTTGCGGACGATGTGGACGGAGCGTTAAAGAGGGCAAGGAACGAGGCTGCGCCTATTAACGCACAGCGCTTCGGTCTGGATACGCCCTGCTCAAAGACCGGTACCTGCATGAACTGCAAGTCCCCCGATACGATATGCTGCCAGTTCCTCGTTACGAGGTACTCAAAGCACAAGGACAGGATACATGTGATCCTCGTGAACGATCAGTTGGGATTCTGAAAAACGGGCTGTCGCTAAAAGCAGAAAATGTGCAAAATTTTCGCGCGCAGGTCTTGACGAAACTTCTTAATGA
>CAMNBW010000190.1 GCA_946533525.1 uncultured Lachnospiraceae bacterium | reverse complement strand
TTGTTATAATAGTTTTATTGGTAAAAAGAAAAAAGCGGTAGTTTGCTCTAAAACTATCTTTTGTATGCCACTATCATGTGGCATGAGATTGGCGTTTAGTTGATTCCGGTGGATCGTTCGCATAAGATCTTAATTAAGGGGACGGAAAAAACTTAAATGAGCGCTACAATAAGGGATATTAAGGCAGCCACGGGTCTGTCTCTGGCTACTATATCCAAATTTCTTAACGGGGGAAACGTTCTTCCTGAAAACAGGGTCAAGCTTGAAGCAGCCATCAAGGATCTTCACTACGAGGTGAATGAACTCGCCCGGGGTCTGGTCACAAACAGGACACGGACCATAGGCGTGGTGGTCTATGCCGTGGAAAATACCTTTACCGGGACACTTCTTAAATATGTGGGAGAAAGTCTCAGGCGGAGCGGTTACGGCATGCTTATCTGCGATTCCGGCAATGATGAAGCGGTAGAAGCCCGCAATATCAAATTCCTTATAAATAAAAAGGTGGACGGGATAATTATTATACCGGTATCCGGCAGGGCGGATTTTCTGGAGCCTGCGAAGAACGCCGGGATCCCTGTGGTGCTGATGGACAGGAACATCAACGGGGAGTTCGACTGCATAAAGACCAATAACCGTACCGCTTCAAAAAGGGCGGTGGAGGTTTTGATAGATGCCGGGCATTCCGCCATAGCCTGTATCGGCTCCGAGTCCGAATATACCGGAAAAGAGAGGCTTTTAGGCTATAAGGATGCAATGGAGGCGGCGGATCTTGCCATCCGGCCGGAATATATAAAAAGGGGCACCCACTCCATAGAATTCGGCAGCACTGCGATGCAGGAGCTCCTGGAGCTGCCCGAGCCTCCCACGGCTGTATTTATGACGAATTACGAGATTAACTTAGGCTCTGTCATCACACTTCACAGACTCGGCATAAGCTGTCCCGAGGAAATATCCCTTATCGGTTTTGACGATCTTATCCTATCCCATATTATTGAACCGAAAATATCGGTAATGGCCCAGCCCATGAAGGAAATGGGGGAGAGGGCAGCTGAAAAGCTGCTTAGGCATATCGAGGATAACGACGGGGGAGAGGCCCCCGAGGAGATAATCCTTTCGGCAAGGTATATTGAAGGAGAGAGTATAAGGAAGATCTAGGGTGGGGTGAAGTTGCTGTTCGGCGGTCTGGCTGACCATTGAATTCAAGGAAACGCAGTGAGGCGAAACGGTTCACCTAAAAATTTTCAGGATTATCTTGACGTCTCCTAAGAAGTGATGTATGATAATAGCGCGAAACGGTTCACCCAACAATTATTCTACTAAAAAATTAAAGGATCGATCTTATGGCGAAACTTTTACTTGGAATTGACATAGGCACGAGCGCCTGCAAGGTGGCGGTCTTCGACGAAAACGGAGCCGTACTTGCGCAGTCGAACCAGCCCTATAAGGTGTATTATCCAAAGCCGGGCTGGGCGGAGCAGGACGCCGACGAGTGGTGGAAGGCCATCGTAGACGGCATCCGGGACTGCCTGTCACAGGACAATATTTCCCCGGAGGACATCGCGGGTATCGGCGTGGACGGGCAGAGCTGGTCGGCCATCCCTGTGGATAAGGAGGGTCATGTACTGGACAGGACTCCTATATGGATGGACACCAGGGCCAGGGACATCTGCGAGGAGGTCAAGGCGAAGGTCGGAGAGGACGAGATCTTCAAGGTGGCCGGAAATGATTTCCTGCCCTCATACTCTACTCCGAAGCTTCTGTGGTTTAAGCAGGAAAAGCCGGAGGTCTATAAGAACACTTATAAATTTCTGCAGAGCAATTCCTATATCGTATATAAGCTGACGGGAAAGCTGAGTCAGGATCTTTCCCAGGGCTACGGACTTCATTTCTTCAATATGGAGACCTTAAGCTACGACGGGGCTCTCGCTGAGAAGCTGGGGCTTTCCGTAGATCAGGTGCCGGAGCTCTACTACTGCGACCAGGTAGTGGGAGAGGTTACGGCAGAGGCGCAGAGCCTTACGGGACTTAAGGCCGGCACTCCGGTGGTTGCCGGAGGTCTGGACGCGGCCAGCGGCACTCTGGGAGCCGGGGTATATAAAACGGGGGACACCCAGGAGCAGGGCGGCCAGGCCGGCGGAATGAGCATCTGTACCGACAGGGCGCTCTCTCATAAAAAGCTGATCCTAAGTGCCCATGTGGTAAGGGGCAAGTGGCTTTTGCAGGGAGGTTCGGTCGGCGGAGGCGGGACTCTTAAATGGTTTAAGCAGGAGTTCGGTCAGAATGAAAGCTTTGACGACCTTACCGCATTGGCTGAAAAGGTTCCGGCGGGGTCGGAGGGAGTTATCTTCCTGCCCTATATGTCCGGCGAGCGTTCACCCATATGGGACCCGGATGCAAAGGGAGTTTACTATGGCCTGTCCTTTGACAAGACTAAGGGTCATTTTATCCGCGCCACCCTGGAGGGAGTGGCCTATTCCCTGGAGCATAACCTTCGCACGGCATATGAGACCGGCGTTACGGTGGACAGGATGAACGCCATGGGAGGAGCTGCAAATTCCGCTCTATGGACACAGATAAAGGCCGATGTCACAGGAAAGACCATACAGGTACCGGCCTCCGATACTGCCTCTACTTTAGGAGCGGCGATACTGGCGGGGATAGGCTGCGGAGTCTTTAAGGACTACGACGAGGCGGTCAGGAATACCATTGAGATAAAGAAGGTCTACGAGCCTGACATGAAGAAACACGAGATATATAAGAAGTACATGGAAATATATCTGGAACTCTATGAGGATCTGAAAGGAACATTCAAAAAATGAGCGAGAAAATGAAAGCAGGAGTGGTACACGCTCCCTTCGACGTCCGCTATGAGGACATCGACAAGCCCGCGGTAGAGCCGGGCAAGGTACTTATCAAGGTCAAGTATACCGGGATCTGCGGTTCCGACATTCCCAGGGTAAACGGCAATGCCTGCCATTATTTCCCGAATGTATTGGGACACGAGTTTTCCGGCACGGTGGAGGAGATCGGCGAGGGAGTTACCCGCTTAAAGCCCGGAGACCGTGTTGCGGGAGTGCCTCTGGTGCCCTGCATGAAGTGTGAGGACTGCCTTAAGGGGGATTACTCCTTATGTAAGCATTACAGCTTTATCGGTTCACGTGAATTCGGAAGCTTTGCCGAGTATGTGTGCGTACCGGAGCTCAATGCGGTGAAATTCGACGATACCATCGATTTTCAGACAGCGGCCCTTTTTGAGCCCGCTACGATCGGACTTCACGGACTGCGCCGCGTGAACTATCAGGGCGGCAAGAACGTAGCCATCCTAGGAGGCGGCACGATCGGCATGATGACCCTTCAGTGGGCGAAGATCTTCGGAGCCAAAAATCTGGTGGTCTTTGACATACTTGAGGACAGGCTGGAGCTGGCTAAGAAGGTAGGCGCGGACTACGGGATAAATTCCGGCAAAGAGGGCTATATGGACCAGGTCAACGAGATAACCGGAGGCCGGGGCTTCGACTACGTATATGAGACAGCCGGAAATACGATCACGATGAAGATGGCCTTTAAGCTGGCAGCAAATAAGGCAGGGGTCTGCTTTATCGGAACGCCCACGAGGGAGCTTAGCTTCTCGGTGGATGAATGGGAGAATATCAACCGTAAGGAGTTCATGCTTACAGGGTCCTGGATGAGCTATTCGGCGCCCTTCCCGGGAGATGAGTGGAAGCTTACCGAGCACTATATGAAGACCGGAGAATTCAAATTCGACCCCGGCTATGTTCATGAGATCGTTCCGCTTTCGAAGATCGCCGATGCGTTTGAAATGTATAAGACGCCCGGCAAGGTCAAGGGAAAGATATTGATAGATAGCGAAAAGTAAGATCGGGATGGCACGAAATCTTACAAACATAACGAGCCATCTCTGGCTGATTTGCT
>CAMNBW010000189.1 GCA_946533525.1 uncultured Lachnospiraceae bacterium | reverse complement strand
ACCGTGCGCATCTTATCCGCTGCCGAAGCCAGCGTGGCGACAGTGGCATTGAGCTCTTCGGTGGAAGCACTTGTCTGCTCCGAGGCCGCCGCATTCTCCTCGGATACCGCTGAAAGTCCGCTCATGGCGTCAGTGACCACAGTCCTTGCCTTGTCGCTCTCCGAGACCTCGTTGGAAATGGTCTGCACAGCCCCGACAGTATCCACGATGTCGCTTAACATCCGGTTTACGCTCTCCACCGTAGTATCCAGCACTTCCCTCTGCTCATTGGTGCTCTTTAATACCTGCTCTGAAGAGGCCACGGCAAACTCCGACTGCTCTAAGAGGTTTTGCATCTCCTTACGGATCTCGTCCGCGCTCTTGGCCGAATTTGCCGCAAGGTTGCCGATCTCCTCCGCAACTACAGCGAAGCCCCTGCCCATCTCTCCGGCCCGGGCCGCCTCAATTGCCGCATTTAAGGCCAGCAGGTTCGTCTGCGCCGCAATGGCGTTGATGTCGTCTATTTTTTCGCTTATCCTCTCAACCGCCGAGGATGTGGCTCCTATCTTTGCGGATATATCCTCGACAGATGCGCTCATCTCCTCCGAGGACCGGCTAAGGCGCGTCAGCTGCTCCGCAGTTTCCTTGGAACGCTTATGCATACTGTCGGTAACTACGGTAAGCTTCCCGGCAGTCTCCGAAACCCGGCTTAGCGCCTCCCCGATGCTTCCAATGTTTTCCGTTGCATTTTGTATATCGTCCGCCTGCTGGGTGGTTCCGGTCGCCACCTCCTGAATGGCCGTGGCTATTCCCTCCGTGGTCTGGCTTATCTGATCAGAGGTCTCCGCCACCTCGGAGGAGGAATCCCCCACTATAAGGCAGGATTCCTTCACTTCCTTTATTATACCGGAAAGCTCAGACGCAACCCGGTTATAGCTCCTGGCGAGCAGCCCCGTCTCATCGTTATTTTTGTCCACACCGTCCGTATTCGGCGCGATAATCCCTTCGGCCATGTTCTCTATGGAAAGGACTATACAGTTAAGCGGACGGGTAACCTTATTTCTTAAATAGAAGAAAATTATCAGGCCTATTATCAAAACTATGATTACAGCCACAATGGTAAGGACCACCGAGGTCATGTTGACCTTGCTCATTACGGCGCTCTCCGCCGCCGTCGTGGCAAAGATGAACTTTTCTCCGGTCAGGGCGTTTTCCTTTACAATATAGGCTAAATACCTGTTCTCCCCCTCGAATTTATAGAGCGTTATATCCCTGTCAGGTGTCGCGTTGCCGCCGTTTTTTATCTGGGACACTATACGGGCTATGACCTCGTTTTCCACCTGTTTTCCGATCTTATCCCTGCTGGGGTGCCAGAGCATGGCTCCATCCTGTGCCACAAGGTAGGTGTAGCCCACCACCTTGCCCTCTACGCTGACATTTCCAAGAATTCCGTCCCTGGCGGCGTCGTCGGTGGTCTTTCCCTCCTCATAATAGGTATACATCTCATCGCCGAGGCACCGCGTCTCGGACATAAGGTACTCGCGAGCCAGCTCACCCAGCTCTGCCCTGTAGGTCACCGTCGTACTTATCATAAGCACCAGCGCCAGTATTATTAGGGACGCCCCTGTAAGAGTGCTGAGCTTAAAGATCAGACTGTGAAAAAATGAGACCTGCTTTATATCATCCTTTGCCTTTTCCATGATCATATTTCTCCCGTAAAAAAATCCTTAGAGTGAAAATTCACCCTAAGGATTTTAACACAATATCTTGATTATTACAAACTAGATATTGATAACAAGGCCAAATGCAATAACGCGTTCATGCTTGCATGATAAGCGTTATTTCTTCTTAAACCGTAAAGAAGCTCATCTCGTCATTCATCTTCTTAGCCAGCTCCTGCAGCTCGTCTGCGGAATGGCTTATAACCTCGAAGGTAGCGTTGAGCTCTTCCATGGAAGCATTGGTCTCCTCTGCGGAAGCCGCATTCTCCTCGGAAATAGCCGACAGATCCTCTATGATCGACAGCAGCGTATTCTTGGAATTATTGAGCTTGTTGACCTCCTGGCTGATATCATGAGCAGAGTCTGTTACGGAATGAACTCCCTCTGTCATCGCATCCATATCGTTCCTCGTAGCATCGAGGCTCTTATTCTGCTCACCGAAGGCCTTATTGAGCTCTTCAACCGTAGTTACGCTCTTCTCGGACTCGGAAATAAGCTCGTCAACGATCTGGGTTATCTCAACCGTAGCCTCCTGGGACTGGTTCGCAAGTGAACCGATCTCCGTTGCAACTACCGCGAAGCCCTTGCCGGCGTCTCCCGCACGGGCAGCCTCAATAGAAGCATTGAGGGCTAAGAGGTTCGTCTGCTCGGAAATATTTGTAATAAGGTTTGAAGCCTCAGAAATCTTCATTACCGCATCGTTGGTGCTCCTTATCTGGTGGTCGATGACCTTCATCGACTCAACTGTGCTCTCATTCTGCTTAAGCAGGGCGGAAAGTGCATCCATAGCACGGTTGCAGGCCTCTCTCATCCTCTTTGCGTAATCCGTCATGTCGTTTACGCTGCCGGTGATATTCTCGATATCCATTCCGATCTCATTGGTCTCAGCCGCGGAATTCTGAACGCTCTCAGCCTGGCTGACCGCACCCTTGGAGATCTCGTCGATCGCATCGGTAACCTGGTTGGAGGCGTCGCTGGCCTGAGTCGAGGAATCCGAAAGCTCATCTCCCGCGGTAGTGACTTTGTGTGAAAGATCCTTGGCCGAGGTAATGACCTCCTTAAGCTCACTGTTTAAGGTCTGGGCGCTCTCGGCGATGGTTCCCAGCTCGTCCTTACGCTTCAGGGCATCCTCGGAAAAATCTACCCTTAAGTCTCCCTTTGCCATGCTGACAATGGCTTCAACTATGGAATTCATTGCATGGGCGCTGCTCTTATAGAGGAAGATGCCGATGACAGCAAATATCAAAACGCAGATAACTGCTGCCCCTACCATGATAAATATATTTCTTCTTATATCACTGTTTATATCCGAGGTCTTACGGAAAGCACAGGTCATTCCGCCTATGGAGCCGTCCGCATCCTTTACAGGAGCATAAACTCCGGAATACTTTTCACCTGCAACTATGTAGTTGGGTCTGTAATAGGTCTTTCCGCCGTTTACAACGGTACTGTATATATCCGACGGAGCCGTGGTATCCGCATTTTTCCGCCCTACCGGCGAACCGTTAACTGTGGTTATAGCTCTGATATTGTCGTAGAAAATAGCGTAATCAAGTCCCGTCTGTGTTTTTAAGGCTCCGATGAACTCACCCTTGAACTGATGATCGCCCTTCCAAAGGTTGTCATCCTCGTCCAAATTCCAGCTTCCCTCATACATACGCTCGATCTCGTCCGCCATCTGAATAGCTGCGGTGTTGAGAGTCTCCTCGATCAGATTGTGATAGACCGAGGTGGTCTGTATCGCACTGATCGTTGTAAGGATAGCCGCTACCAGCGCACAGGCCGCCACTGCAACGAGTATAACGTGCAGCACAAGCTTACCCTTACGCTCTTTTCCATTGGTGTTCTGTGTTGTTTTAGCTTCTGCCATTTGCTCCCCTTTCGTGTATTCCAGACTTTTCCCCTCAGGGAACTGTAGTTCAAACTACCCTGTTCTCAACAGCTCCCAGGAACAGCTTCAGGAAATAATACTCTTAAATCCTACCATAAAATCGTCCAAAATACCATTTATTTTTTAGTCTTTTTTATAAGATTTTACTATATTATTAATGAAAATCAGCGGCCAGTTTTTTTATACTGACCGCTGTTATCATTTACTTAAACCTTAAAGAATGCCAGCTCCGTAGTCAGGTTCTGGGCAATGTCGTTCAAGTGATCCGCGCTTGTGGAAAGCATATTCACCGTAGCGTTGAGCTCCTGCATGGAAGCGCTCGTCTCCTGAGTGGAGGCCGCGTTCTCCTGGGAAATGGCTGAAAGGCTGTCCATAG
>CAMNBW010000188.1 GCA_946533525.1 uncultured Lachnospiraceae bacterium | reverse complement strand
ACCTATACCACGGATGCAGGGGGCAGGGCGGTAAAGGATATAGACCAGGTGGAGGTCGGAGACGATATAAGGGTTTATTTAAAAAACGGAAGGATAACTGCAAGTGTCAGCGAAAAAGAAGGACGAAAATTCGGATAAGGATTACGGGAAGCTGAGTGTGGAAGAGAGCTTTGAGCTTCTCGATGAAATAGTGGAGAAAATGGAGGATGAGGATATTACCTTAGAGGAATCCTTTGCCGCCTTTGAAGAGGGGATGAAGGTGCTTAAAGCCGCCAATTCAAAGATAGACGAGGTGGAAAAGAAGGTTAAGGTAATAAACGGAAATGGAGAACTGGATGACTTTCAGTGAAGAACTGCAAAAAAGAAAAGAAGATGCCGAGAAGGTAATATATGCCTTCCTTCCGCCCGAAGAGGGAATGGTCCGGGAGGTTTCAAAGGCTATGAACTATTCGGTTAGGCTCGGCGGAAAGCGCTTAAGACCCATGATATTAAACGAGACCTACAGGATGTTCGGGGGCAGGGGTAAGGCTGCAGAGCCCTTTATGGCTGCCATTGAGATGATACACAGCTACTCCCTCGTACACGACGACCTGCCGGCCATGGATAACGATGAGCTAAGGCGGGGGGAGCCCACCACCCATAAGGTATACGGAGAGGCCATGGCTATCCTGGCGGGAGACGGTCTTTTGAACCTAAGCTTTGAGACCGCCTTAAAAGCCTTTGAGCTCGAGCCTGACAATAAAAATATCCCGGAGGCCCTGAGGGTCTTATTCAATAAATCCGGACTTTACGGGATGCTTGGCGGGCAGTCGGTGGACGTAAAAAACGAAAAGGCTCTTACGGACCCCGATATTAAAGAGCTGGAATTTATCTATGAAAACAAGACCTCGAGACTCCTTGAGGCCCCGGCAATGACCGGAGCCATACTGGCGGGAGCGTCTAAGGAGGACGTGGAAGGTCTTGAAAGAATGGCCCGGGCTCTCGGTCTGGCCTTCCAGATAAAGGACGACATCCTGGATGTGGAAGGGGACGAGAAGGTTTTAGGAAAGCCTGTGGGAAGCGATGAAAAGAACGGGAAGGTCACGAGCGTAACCTATTACGGCCTTGAGGGGGCGAAGGAGAAGGTAAAGGAATATTCGGAGAAGGCCGTTAAAGAGGCGGCCGCCCTTTCATGTAAAAGTGAGTTTTTAATCGAGCTTATTAAATATTTGGTCGACAGAGACAGATGATACTTGAAAAGATAAAACAGGCAAACGACATAAAGAGGATAAATCCCGACGACTACGCCCTGCTGGCCCAGGAGATACGAAGCTTTCTCATAAGGAAGATCTCGGTAACCGGAGGGCATCTCGGGTCCAATCTGGGCATAGTGGAGCTTACGATGGCCATGCACCTTGAGCTCACCCTGCCGGAGGACAAGATAGTCTACGACGTGGGGCACCAGTCCTATACACATAAGATCCTTACAGGCAGACGGGATGACTTCGTGCATCTTAGGCAGTACGGGGGAATAAGCGGCTTTCCCAAGCACAGGGAGAGCGACTGCGACGCCTTTGATACGGGACATTCCTCTACGGCAGTTTCGGCGGGGCTGGGCTTAGTCAAGGCCAGGGACCTGCTGCACGAAAAATATCACGTTATAAGCGTGGTCGGAGACGGGGCCCTTACCGGCGGCATGGTGTACGAGGCCTTAAACAACGCCTCCAAGCTAACGACGAATTTTATCATTATTTTAAATGACAACAATATGTCCATTTCGGAGAACGTGGGAGGTATTTCCAGGTACCTTCAGAGCATCAGGACGGCCGAGGGCTATCAGAACCTTAAGCTTAAAATCCAAAAGGGGCTTATGAAGATGCCTAAGGGTGCCGCTGTGGTGGATTCCCTGAAGCGCTACAAGAGCTCCATAAAGCAGCTCTTCGTGCCGGGAATGTTCTTTGAGGACATGGGTATTACATACCTGGGGCCGGTGGACGGCCACGACATAGATGCGGTGAGAAAGATGATAAGGGAGGCCAGGAAGGTCCCCCATGCCGTAATTATACACGCCTGCACAAAGAAGGGCAGGGGCTATGCTCCTGCGGAGAGGCACCCTGCGAGGTTTCACGGCACCGACCCCTTCGATATAGAGACGGGGCTTCCGCTTAAGAATAAGGCAAAGGCTTCCTATACCGATGTCTTCTCCACCGTTATGATAAGGCTGGCGGCAAGGAACGATAAGGTCTGCGCCATAACGGCGGCCATGCCGGATGGCACGGGATTAAAGCGCTTTGCTTCGCTCTATGCGGACAGGTTCTTCGATGTGGGAATAGCCGAGGAGCATGCGGTGACCTTTGCGGCGGGACTGGCAGCGGGAGGTATGGTGCCTGTGGTGGCGATATATTCCTCCTTCCTGCAGAGGGCCTACGACCAGATACTCCACGACGTATGCATACAAAATCTCCATGTGATCTTTGCCATAGACAGGGCGGGGATCGTCGGAGCGGACGGGGAGACGCACCAGGGTATCTTCGATCTTTCCTACCTTTCATCCATTCCGAATATGACGGTGATGGCTCCGAAAAATAAGTGGGAATTTTCGGATATGATGAAGTTTGCGGTTTACTTTGACGGCCCGATAGCGGTGCGCTATCCCAGAGGCTCGGCCTACGACGGACTGACCGAGATAAGGACGGGGATAGAGCTTGCAAAGTCAGAGGAGATCTTTGAGGGTAAGGATGTTATCCTCCTGGCGGTGGGAAGCATGGTGGAGACTGCGGTCAAGGTCAGGAACCTTCTTACGGAGAAGGGCATGGAGCCGGCAGTCGTCAATGCCAGGTTCGTAAAGCCCATAGATGAAGAAATGGTAAAGAGGGCCGTAAACGGCTTTTCGCTCATAGTTACGATGGAGGAAAACGTCCTCTCGGGAGCCTTCGGCGAGAAGGTGAGGGCAAGGGCGGACGAGCTTAAGTTTACCGGGGATATTATAAATATCGGTATACCCGATGAATATGTAGAGCACGGAAACGTGGATATACTTAAAAAAGAAATAGGAATAGACGCCGAAAGCGTGGCACAGCGGATACTGCAGCATGAAAAAGAGACTTGACGTACTTTTGGTGGAAAGAGGGCTTATCTCTTCGAGGGAGCAGGCCAAGAGGCTTATCATGGCGGGAGAGGTCTTTGTGGACGGACAGCGGGAGGATAAGAGCGGTTCGGTCTTTGCGGAGGAAGCACTCATCGAGCTTAAGGGCGAGAGCTTAAAGTACGCCAGCCGGGGAGGATATAAGCTGGAGAAGGCCCTTGAGGTATTTCCGGTGGAGCTTAAGGGAAAGATCTGCATGGATATAGGCTCCTCCACGGGGGGCTTTACGGACTGTATGCTGCAAAACGGGGCTGCAAAGGTCTATTCCATCGATGTGGGCAGCGGGCAGCTCGCCTGGAGCTTAAGGAATGACGAAAGGGTGGTCTCGATGGAGAAGACCAATTTCCGGTATATGAAGCGGGAGGACATTCCCGACAGGCCGGATTTTGCCTCTGCCGACGTATCCTTTATCTCCCTGGACAAGATACTGCCTCCGGCCTTTGAGATCCTTTGTGAAGAGGGGGAAATGGTCTGCCTTATAAAGCCCCAGTTCGAAGCGGGACGGGAAAAGGTCGGAAAGAACGGGGTCGTAAGGGATAAGGAGACCCACCGGGAGGTTATCGAAAAGTGTATGGGCTTTGCCGCTTCGGCGGGCTTTGCCGTAAAGGGACTGGATTTTTCCCCGGTCAAGGGACCGAAGGGAAATATAGAGTATCTTATGTATATAAAAAAAGAGGACGGGGACAGGACGGATACCGGAACCGGGATAAGGGAGCTGGTGGACAGGGCCCATGAGGAATTGAAGTAACGTCCGTCACTATCTTATGGCTTAGTTGTTGCTGACGGCCATATGGGGTATCTAATGAATAGTTTTTTTATAATAACCAACTGGGAAAGAGACAAAGAGCTTAAGGTA
>CAMNBW010000187.1 GCA_946533525.1 uncultured Lachnospiraceae bacterium | reverse complement strand
GAGCATGAAGGACAGGATAGGCCTGCAGATCCTTAAGGAAGCGGAGGAAAGCGGGGAGCTTAAACCCGGCGGCACCATAATAGAGGCGACGGCGGGGAATACGGGCATAGGACTTGCCCTTGCCGCGGTGGACAGGGGGTATAAGCTCAAGCTCCTTGTGAGCGAAAAGTTTTCCATAGAAAAAAGGTCGTTAATGGAGGCCCTGGGAGCAGAGCTTATCATCACTCCGGCAGGGGAGGGGATCGACGGCTCCATGGCCCGGGCGGAAGAGATGGCGAAGGCGGACCCGAGTATCTTTGTAGCCCACCAGTTCGAAAATAAGGCCAACATACACGCGCATTATGCGACCGGAGAGGAGATCTGGGAAGCTCTGGACGGGAAAGTGGACGTTATCGTAGCGGGAGCCGGAAGCGGAGGTTCATTTACGGGGATCGCCACGAGGCTTAAGGAGCATGACGCAGGTATTAAAGCGGTTCTGGCAGACCCGATTGGCTCGATACTGGGCGGGGGCGACCCGGGAGTATATAAGGTTGAGGGAATAGGAAATCATTTTATCCCGAAGATCTTCGACCCGGAATTCCCGGATGAAGTGGAAAAGATAAGCGATGAAGATTCTTATTTTATGGTAAGGATAATGACGGCCTATGAGGGGGTTATAGGCGGCTCGTCCTCAGGGACGGCCTTTGCCGCGGCGGTCAGGCAGGCGTATAAGATGCAGGGCGGCGATGAAAAAAATATCGTGGCGGTATTTCCCGACAGGGCGGACAGATATTTCTCGGAAAATGTATACAGGAGGGAAAAGCAGCTTTCGGATTTTGAGCTTTCGGATGTGATAGCCAAATATGCGAAGGATATTAACATTTTATAACGTAAAAAATTATCAATATTAAAGACGTTATGTAACCCGGAGAATCAGCAATTTTACTGGATTCTTTCTTGCAATACAGCCTCTTATATGATAAAATATTCAATGCTGTTAAAAATATAACAAAGTTATAAAAAACGGCATATTTCTTAATATTTTATCATGAAGGAGGCTATATTTATGGCGAAGAAGATTGTTCTTGCAGGCGCCTGCCGTACCGCTATAGGTACAATGGGAGGCGGACTTTCCACAACTCCTGCGGTGGATCTGGGTTCTATTGTGATCAAGGAGGCATTGAAGAGAGCGAATGTGCCTGCGGATAAGGTAGAACATGTTTACATGGGTTGTGTTATTCAGGCAGGATTGGGACAGAACGTTGCAAGGCAGGCATCGATCAAGGCGGGGCTTCCCAACGAGACGACGGCAGTTACTGTCAATGTAGTTTGCGGCTCCGGTCTTAACAGCGTAAATATGGCAGCTCAGATGATACTTGCAGGGGATGCGGATATTGTTGTAGCAGGCGGAATGGAGAATATGTCGATGGCTCCCTACGCTATTCCCCAGGGCCGTTACGGATACCGTATGACCTGGCCCAGCCAGAGCAAGGGCGCATTGATGGATACAATGGTAAACGATGCGTTATGGGATGCTTTCAATGATTATCATATGATAAAGACAGCCGACAATGTTGCCGAGCAGTGGAAGCTTACAAGGGAAGAGCTCGACGAGTTCGCTCTTAAGTCACAGCAGAAGGCACAGAAGGCTCAGGAGAACGGCTGGTTCGATAAGGAGATCGTTCCGGTAGAAGTAAAGAAGAAGAAAGAAACAGTTACTATCAATAAGGATGAGGGTCCTCGTCCTAATTCCACTATAGAAGCGCTTGCAAAGATGCGTCCTATCAATCCCGACGGAGTTGTAACGGCAGGAAACGCTTCCGGTATCAATGACGGAGCGGCTGCTGTTGTAGTTATGTCCGAGGAGAAGGCCAAGGAGCTCGGCGCAAATATCCAGGCAACATGGATCGGCGGAGCTCTCGGCGGAGTTGATCCTTCGATCATGGGTGTAGGACCTGTTGCTTCCACTAAGAAGGTTATGGAAAAGCTCAACATGAAGATAGAGGACTTCGATATTTACGAGGCCAATGAAGCTTTTGCAGCACAGTCCGTAGCAGTAGGAAAGGAGCTGGGCTTTGACCTTGAAAAGCTCAATATCGCAGGCGGCGCCATCGCTTTAGGACATCCCGTAGGAGCTTCGGGCTGCCGTATCCTTGTAACGCTCATCCACAATATGGAGCGCACGGGAGCCAAGACAGGACTTGCAACCCTTTGTATCGGCGGCGGCATGGGCTGCTCGACGGTAATCAAGATGGACTGATCAGGGCCGGCGAGGGTCATAGCAGGCAAATATCACTAAATCAAGTGAAGTAACATGGAGGAGATAAAAATGGGTTTTGTAAATTGTGAAGTAAAAGATAAATATGCGATCATAACCATTAACCGTCCCGAGGCGCTTAACGCACTTAATTCACAGGTGCTCGACGACCTTGAGGCAGTTATCGACGGGATCGATACAAATGCTGTCCGTGCGGTTATCCTTACGGGAGCCGGCGAGAAGTCCTTCGTTGCCGGAGCGGATATAGGAGAGATGAGCACACTGACCAAGGCCGAGGGAGAGGCTTTCGGAAAGAAGGGAAATGACATCTTCAGAAAGATCGAGACCCTTCCGATACCGGTTATAGCTGCGGTCAACGGCTTTGCACTGGGCGGCGGCTGCGAGATAGCCATGAGCTGCGACATAAGGATCGCTGCCGAGAGCGCTGTATTCGGACAGCCCGAGGTAGGCTTAGGGATCACCCCCGGCTTTGGCGGAACCCAGAGACTTGCCCGTCTGGTAGGCGAGGGCATGGCTAAGCAGATGATCTACACCGCAAGAAATATCAAGGCTGACGAGGCGCTTCGCATCGGCCTTGTCAATGCGCTTTACCCCCTGGAGGAGCTGATGGGAGCGGCAGAGAAGCTTGCATCCACAATAGCCGCCAATGCGCCCATAGCTGTAAGGGCCTGCAAGAAGGCCATCAACGACGGAGTTCAGGTGGATATAGATAAGGCTATCGTTATCGAGGAGAAGCTCTTCGGAAGCTGCTTCGAGAGCGAAGACCAGAAAGAGGGAATGGCAAACTTCCTTCGCAAAAAGGACGACCCCAAGAAGGTCAAGGTCGTAGATTTCCAGAATAAATAAAAATTTTTTTAAGGAGGAAAAATTAATGATAGTAGCTGTAATCGGCGCAGGTACAATGGGTTCGGGTATCGCTCAGGCATTTGCTCAGAATGACGAGGTTACCAAGGTTTATCTTTGCGACATCAAGCAGGAGTTCGCAGATGGCGGTTATGCAAAGATCAAGAAGAATATCGACAAGCTCGTTTCCAAGGGAAAGCTGGATGAAGCGGCAGGAAAGGCTATCGTCGATAAGGTACAGGCGGGACTTAACGACCAGTGTGTTGACGCTGATCTGGTAGTTGAGGCAGCCCTCGAGGTTATGGAGATCAAGAAGGAGTGCTTCAAGAAGCTTCAGGATGAAGTTGTTAAGAACGAGAACTGCATCTTCGCTTCCAACACATCTTCACTTTCCATTACCGAGATCGGCAGCGGACTTGCAAAGCCCATCATCGGTATGCATTTCTTCAACCCCGCTCCGGTAATGAAGCTTGTTGAGGTTATCGCAGGCATCAATACTCCTCAGGAGACCGTGGATAAGGTTAAGGAGATCTCCGTTAAGCTCGGAAAGACTCCCGTTCAGGTTAACGAGGCTCCCGGCTTTGTTGCCAACAGGATACTTGTTCCGATGATCAACGAAGGTATCTTCGTTTACTCAGAGGGGATCGCAGACATCAAGGGCGTTGACGATGCTATGAAGCTCGGCTGCAACCATCCTATGGGACCCCTTGAGCTCGGTGATTTCATTGGTCTGGATATTGTTCTTGCTATCATGGAGGTTCTTTACAAGGAGACCGCAGACAGCAAGTATCGTCCCGCTCCGCTTCTTAAGAAGATGGTTCGCGGCAAGCACCTTGGAGTAAAGACGGGAATCGGTTTCTACAAGTACAATGAAGACAGGACAAAGACACCTGTAGACCAGCTTTGATAAATTAA
>CAMNBW010000186.1 GCA_946533525.1 uncultured Lachnospiraceae bacterium | reverse complement strand
TCCTACTATTTTATATAGTTCATCTGTTTCCGGCGGCGTCAGAAATCTTTTTTCGCCGTCGTTCATAACTACTCTGTCGTTGCTGTCGTTAGCCTTTCCGATTATGCAGGCGTATATTCCGTTGTCGTGAAGCGCATCCACAAGCTTCTCTCCGTCGGGGGCTGCCATTAGCATACATCCGCTCGAGATAAGGCAGTAGGGATTGATGTCAAAGAAGTTGCAGATCTCCACCGTCTCCTGCCTTATGGGTATGTCCTTTAAGTCTATGGTCAGGCCCACCTTTGAGCTCTCTCCCAGCTCCCAAAGCGCCCCGAAGATCCCTCCCTCGGTAACATCATGCATCGAATGAACCCCGGCCCCTACCGCCGTCATCGCATCCTTAACAACGCTCAAATACCGGTCGAAATCCTTTGCCCTTGCAATATATTCCGAGTTAAACCTCTCCTTTAATTCCTTTTCCTTTTCCTTTGCGATAATGCTTGTGCCCTCGAGCCCTATCCATTTGCTGACAACGATGTCGTCTCCGGGCCTGGCTCCCGAGGTAGTTATCTCCTGCCCCTTTTTCACCTTACCCACTCCGGTAACTGTGATTATGGCCTGCCGGACCGCGCGGGTTATCTCGGTATGCCCTCCGATTATCTGGACCTCATGCCTTGCACATTCCTCCGAAACGCCGTGCATTATCTCCTTAATATCTTCCTCCGTGGTTTCGGGAGGTAATAATACAGAAAGCAGAACCCCTACCGGTTCTGCTCCGGACGATGCTATATCATTCAGGGTAACACAGACGGACAGCTTGCCTATATCCTTTGTGGTACCGGTGATGGGGTCTGTGGACAGGACGAAGATCTCGTCATCTTCGAGCTTCAGCATCGCACAGTCTTCACCGACTGCCGCTCCCACCAGCACCTCATCTCTTACGGCTTCAACTTCCTTCAGGATCGATCGCTTTAATATACTTTCACTTACCTTGCCTATCTTCATAGCGCCTTATCCATCGCCTTCCTCGCTCTCCTGACTTTCTTCCTCCTGCCCGGCGGCAGCATCGTTTTCCTCCTGCGATTCCGCTTCCGCGGGCGCTGCCGTTACCGCTGCCATAGCCTGTTGTGCAAGCACCGATGCCCCTCCGTCCTGCTTTACGGAGGCCGCGACTCCCAGGGCGTAATCTATGGAGCCTGAAGTTACCGCGCTGCTTATCGCCGCCCTTGTAACATCGTTGTCAGTTGCGGTTCCGAGGGTCAGTGTTCTCGGAGCCGGAGAATAGTGGCTCGTATTTATCCTTACCCTATCTGTCTCCTTACCGTCCACGTACACGGTTTTCCAAAGCTCAGAGGAATAACCGATATGCGCCGACTGTACCTTTGCAAAGCCCGCCGGCTGCGATGAATCGGTTACGATCTTTTCTCCCTCAGGCTCAGTCTCAGAAATGTCCACGCTCTCAAACTCCAGCTTTCTGTTTGAAGGCCTGGTCTCAACGCCGTATATATTAAAGGTTATTGTCTTGTCTCCCGGAGTTATGCCTTCTATAAATATAGGGTATTCCGTATTGTTCGTGAACTTAAAATCCTTCGAGGTTCCCGAAATAGCCGCATCCATGGAGTGATCCACGTAGTTTACCACCATGGAATGATTGTACCTTTCATCCACCTGCAGCTCCGCCCTTAAAACCGCCTCGTAGAGCGTCGTGGAAACCTGGCATATCCCTCCCCCGAGGGACTCCACCACGAGGCCGTTCTGATAGGAGCCCGCAAGCTTATAGCCGTTCTCCTCAGTAAAGGGGCTTACCGTTTCATAGATGGATAACTGCTCTCCCGGATATAACACCCTCCCGCTGACCAGCCTGCAGCCGTTTTGCACATTTGCGCACCTGTCGCTTCCGGACGAAGTATATTTTGTTGTAAACGTACCCAGCTTGTCTTTGATTAAAGAAAGGGTGGCCGGATCTCCTTTGGGCTTTTTGACCTCCGTTACAAGCGCGATCTCCCCGCCTTCTCCGTTGTAATCGGTAGTTACAAAGCTCTCTATCAGCTTTGCCGACGCATCGACATTTATCTCTATGCCGTCGGTTCCGCCGATGACCTTAAAGCCGTCTCCATCCTTCTCCAAAGTAGCGTTGTCGGCATCCACGTTATAAACGCAGCACCTGTCCTTAAGCACGGATTTTACCGTAGAGTCGTTAAGATCGAGCTCTATGTCGAACACCTTGTTTTTACGCTTAAGGTCGGTAATATCTTTGTATCTTTTTATTATATTTCCCTTTGTCCCCAATGCCGCGGCTTCTTCGGCAATCTCTTCATTCCTCCAGGAAAGTCCAAGCTCTCCCAAAGTAACGGTTACAAAATTGTCGTTGGGGGCAGCAAGGGTAAGGGCGGTACTTTTGAGGGAATTTACGTAGTTTGAAATCTCAGAGCGGGCTTCTTCGGCGGTAAGTCCTGACAGATCAAGGGTTCCGGCGTAAACGCCGTCTTTTATCCTGCCATCGGAAGCGGCCGCAATAGCGGGGACGGTATTAAACACAATAATAAGAACGGCTAAAAAAGCCGCCTTCCATAATTTTTTCATGGTGTTATAATAGCCTTACTTAGTTTAAAGGGAGAAAACATATCACCATGGCGACTATCAGCAAAGCTATTATCGCCCCTGAAATGATCCTTCTGTTTCTTCCGGTAAAAAATTTAAAAAACATGCTGATTCCTTTATAATACTTGAATATATGTCCTGGAACTTAAGAGGTTATTATAAATGAAATTCCCCATTTTTACAAGTATCATACTGCTTGTAGTGATCCTGCAGATCAACCTTCGGCGCATCAATAAGGAAGACGCCAGGCTCGAAAAGGAGTATTGGGACAGGGAGAGGGCGGCTTTAAGAGCCCCCCGCAAAGATATTTCCAACCTGGACTATATCGTAATGCCCGAGGACCTTCCCCTGGACTTCCCGATCACAGCGCCGAAGGCCAACGAGCTTCGCATAAGGCTTAAAAACCTTTCGACGCAAAAAATAATCAATCTCTACGGTATGTCCAACACAGACATCCGCTTAACCTATGGGGCGAGGAACTTCGAAACCCTGTCTATGGCTGATACCCGGTATCTGATCTTTATAAGGACCCTAAGCGAGCTGGCACAGGTCTATTACGACAGCGGTTATCTGGAGGAAGCCCGCGCGCTTTTGGAATACGCCATTGAGATCGACAGCGACGTGCGCAATACCTATGTGCTGCTTATGAAAATTTATAAGAAGGCCGGTGAACAGGAAAAGGCCGCCGCTTTGAAGAAAAAAGCAGAGGATATTAAGACTCTTTCAAGGGACGGGGTCGTGGCAGCGCTAAACGAGATCGAGCTGGATGAGCTCCTTGACCAAAGCGAGGCTGTATCAGGTTAAATCGGGGGAAAAATCAAGATGACAAAGCATGTTAAAGAAATACTGGAGCTTACGGATAAGCATTACGGAACGGATATACACTGCTTTTTACACTACGGCAAGCCCTATGAGCTTCTCTTTTCGACCATAATGAGCGCACAGTGTACCGATGCCCGGGTCAATGAAGTCACTAAGGAGCTTTTCGTAAAATACCCCTCTCTTGAGGACTTTGCAAATGCCGATCTTAAGGAGCTTGAAAACGATATTCATTCGGTAGGCTTCTTCCACATGAAGGCCGTACACATTATCGAATGTGCGAAGGCTCTTATAGACCGTTTCGGCGGAGAAGTGCCGCGGGATATTGACGATCTCACCTCTCTTCCCGGAGTGGGCAGAAAGACCGCCAATGTGGTCCGTACCCATGTATTTGAGGAGCCCTCGGTTGTCGTGGACACGCATGTCAAGCGGGTTTCCGGCAAATTGGGGCTTACCCGCGAGACTGACCCGGTAAAAATAGAATTTGACCTTATGAAAAAGATCCCCAAGGATCACTGGTCGCTGATAAATCTGCATTTCATAACTTTGGGACGGGAGCTGTGCATAGCCCGCCGCCCCAAATGTGATGTCTGCTTCCTGAAAGAAGTCTGCCCGTCTGCAGG
>CAMNBW010000185.1 GCA_946533525.1 uncultured Lachnospiraceae bacterium | reverse complement strand
TTTACAGAGGATTTTGACGGTTATCTGTCCTCGATAACCTTTCTGGGCACTCTCATCACTGCAGGCTTTTACGCCCTTGTCCTGATATTCAGGGGATTTTTCGAAAGTCTTCTGGGAATGGACTTCTTATATATAAATATAATGTTTTTAAACGTGCTCTTTGCCCCTGCGCTGGAGATTCTGCAGGCAAAGCACAGGATACAGCTCAAATACAAGGCCTTTGTGGTGGTGTCCATAGTAACGACCCTCTCCTCGACCCTGCTTTCGGTGCTGCTCGTTACAAGGCTTGAAAACAGGCTGGCCGGCCGTATCCTGGGACAGGCCCTGCCGCTGATAATAGCGTATATTATAGCGTTCATCCTCGTTACCTCGAGGGGAAAGACGATATATAATAAGACTTACTGGAAATACGCCCTTGTCTTCAGTGCTCCGATAGTGCCCCATCTCTTGTCAAATACACTGCTGGGGTCTTCGGATAAGGTCATGATAACCTATATGATAGGCAGCGAGGCCAACGCCATATATTCCCTGGCCTACTCCTGCGGGATGATAATTTCGGTCCTCTTTACGTCGATGAATCAGGCCTGGGTGCCCTGGCTTTTTGAGAAGCTCCATGAGGAAGACCATATGACCGTTAAAAAGGTTTCAAAGCTCTACCTGGCGGTGTTTATGATAATGCTGGAAGGGGCTGTTTTGCTGGCTCCGGAGCTTATGCTCATCATGGGAGGACGCAGCTATGAGGAGGCTACGGTGCTGGTGGCGCCGATAATGCTGGGCTATGGCTTTAAATTTGCCTATACCTTCTACGTCAATATAGAACAGTATGAAAAAAAGACCTATTTTATCTCTGTCGGAACCATAGCGGCCGCGGTGATAAACATAGTTCTTAATCTGATCTTCCTGCCCCGGTACGGCTATGCAGCGGCAGCCTACACAACCCTGGCAGGTTATGTGATACTTATGGTGCTGCATCTGATATTTTGCCGCAGCATCCTTAAGATAGCAGGCATGTATGATAATGTGTTCATACTGCTTGCCCTGGGACTTATGACAGTGGCGGGACTGGCTTCGCAGCTTTTATATAATAACACCCCGGTAAGGTATGTTGTGATAGCTGTTTTGGCAGCCGCCGGGGTCGCAATGTTATGTAAACTAGCCCGGAAATACCGTAAGTTAACATAACTCAGAAACCCAACCCAACACCAAGGAGGTTAACATAAAATATGGCATCAATAAGCGGACTTGTAAATGACTTAAAACAGCATAAAACCGCCCTTTCCCTCGTGGGCCTGGGCTATGTCGGAATGCCGATAGCCGTAGCCTTTTCGGAGCATGTGGATGTTATAGGCTTCGACATCAATTCCGAAAAGATAGAGCTGTATAAGAGCGGCAAGGACCCGACCAACGAGGTGGGAGATGAGAAGGTGGCTTCCTGTACAGTCGCCTTCACCTCGGATGAAGCGCGGTTAAAGGAAGCGAAATTTCATATCGTGGCCGTGCCGACTCCGGTAAAGAGGGACCATACGCCCGATCTTTCCCCCGTGGCGGGGGCGAGCCACATCCTCGGCAGGAACCTTACAAAGGGCTCCATAGTTGTATATGAATCCACGGTCTATCCCGGGGTTACCGAGGAGATCTGTGTTCCGATACTCGAGCAGGAATCGGGGCTTAAATGCGGCGAAGACTTTAAGATAGGCTATTCGCCCGAGCGGATCAACCCCGGCGACAAGGTACACAGGCTCGACACGATAATGAAGATCGTCTCCGGCATGGACGAGGAGACCCTGGAGGCGGTGGCCGAGGTCTATTCCATGGTGGTTAAGGCGGGAGTCTACCGGGCGGAGAGCATAAAGGTGGCGGAGGCCGCCAAGGTCATAGAAAACAGCCAGAGGGACGTAAACATCGCCTTTATGAACGAGCTTTCCATGATATTCAACAGGATGGGGATAGATACTCTGTCCGTGCTGGAGGCTGCGGGCACGAAGTGGAATTTCCTGAATTTCAGGCCCGGACTGGTGGGCGGGCACTGCATAGGCATCGACCCCTATTATCTGACCTACCGGGCGGAGGCCCTGGGCTACCACAGCCAGATTATCATATCCGGGCGGCGGGTCAACGACGATATGGGTAAATTCGTTGCCCAGACCATCGTGAAGAACATGATAAGAAACAATATAAACGTCAAGGAGGCCAGGGCGGCGATCCTGGGCTTTACCTTTAAGGAAAACTGCCCCGATACCAGGAATACCAAGGTCATTGATATAGTGCAGGAGCTTAAGGAGTTCGAGGTCACTCCGGTAATAGCCGATCCTTACGCCGACGCCGGAGAGGCTAAAAGGCTCTATGGGGTGGAATTTACGGACATTTCGGATATTCATGATGCGGACATCGTGATCCTGGCCGTGGCCCATGAGGAATTTAAGAGCTATACCCCGGAGACTCTGGCTGAGTTTTACCGGGAAAAGGCCGGCAGCCCCAAAATGCTGGCGGATATAAAGGGCATTCTGGATAAAAAGTCCTTTGAAGCCAGTGGCTACGATTACTGGCGGCTGTGACAGAAATCCGCGTAAAAAGGCACCCGCGCCCGCGAACTGTCCTGCGGCGCCCGCGAACTGTCTTGCATCGCGCGGAGAAATGCTTTGAGCTTTGATCAGCTTTGTACTAAAACTAAAATAATAAAAACGGAGCGTGTAACACATTTATGGAGGAGAAAAAATCATTTTCAGGATCTGTAGGTTTTGTACTTGCCGCGGCGGGAAGCGCCGTGGGCTTGGGGAATTTATGGAGATTCCCCTATCTGGCGGCGAAAAACGGAGGCGGCTTATTCCTGGTCACCTATCTGGTGCTGGTGCTGACCTTCGGCTTTACCCTGCTGGTTTCGGAGGTGTCGATAGGCCGGAAGACTAAAAAATCGCCCTTAAGGGCCTACGGCGCCATTCATCCCAAGTGGAGATGGATAGGGCTTTTTGCGGTTATCGTGCCCTTCCTGATCCTGCCCTATTACTGCGTTATCGGGGGCTGGGTATTGAAGTACTGCCGGGTCTATCTTGCCGGAGGCGGGGCAGCGGCCATAGAAGACGGCTATTTTACAGAGTTTATTACATCGCCCGTGGAGCCGGTGGTGTTTACCGTGATCTTTGTGTTCCTGACCTCCCTGGTAATCTACAAGGGCATAGACAAGGGGATTGAAAAAATATCCAGGATACTGATGCCAATCCTCATCCTGGTAGTTGTTGCAATATCCATCTTCGCCCTCACCCTGTCCTATGGCGAAGGCAATGCCGCCAGAACGGGACTTCAGGGGCTTGCAGTCTACGTGATACCGGATGTGAAGGAACTGACCTTCGGAAACTTCATGCGGGTCCTTCTGGATGCAATGGGACAGCTTTTTTACTCGATAAGCGTGGCCATGGGAATAATGATAACCTACGGCGCATATCTCGGGGACAAGGAGAATATCATAAAGAGCGCCGGCAATATAGAGCTCTTCGATACCGCCGTCGCCTTCCTGGCCGGGGTCATGATAATCGTCCCCCTCTTTGTATTCATGGGGAAAGATGCGATGAACGCCTCCGGCCCCTCCCTGCTTTTCATAGCCATGCCCCGGGTCTTCGACCGCATGGGCGTAGCCGGGATGATACTCGGCGCGGTCTTTTTCATCATGGTATTTTTCGCGGCGCTGACGAGCTCCATTTCGATTATGGAGGCCGTAGTGTCCTCCTTTATAGACCATTTCGGAATGACGAGAAAAAAGGCGACGATAATAGAAGCAATAATAGCACTTGTTATTGGAATTTTAGTCTGTCTGGGTTACAATGTATTGTATTTTGAATTAAAGCTTCCCAACGGAACGGTGGGACAGGTGCTGGACGTCCTGGATTATATCAGTAATTACATACTGATGCCCATAGTCGCGATCGGAACCTGTATTATGATCGGGTGGACGGTAAAGCCCGAAACCGTCGTGGCGGAGGCGACCAAGAACGGGGAAAAGTTCGGCAGACGGGGCATGTATATCGTGATGGTGAAATTCATCGC
>CAMNBW010000184.1 GCA_946533525.1 uncultured Lachnospiraceae bacterium | reverse complement strand
AAGCTGGATGTCAGCGAAATGGTCTGCTCGCTGATGCTCAACTATATTATAATGTACGTCCTCAAATACCTTCTGAATACGTCATATGCGGACAAGACTAAGGGGCAGATACAGACCTATCCCTTTTTAAACAGTGCCAAAATAGCTCCGATCATAAATAACCCCGTCTTTTCCGGGGCCAAGCTGACCTGGGGTTTTGTTATCGCCTTGATAGCCGTGGTCTTAAGCGGTCTTTTTATGTACCGTTCCCGCTGGGGCTATCAGATAAGAATGATAGGAATTAATAAGGAATTCTCGAAATATTCGGGCATAGGTGTGGGCTTTATCATAGTCCTCTCGCAGATGATAGGCGGCTTTCTCGCAGGAGTGGGAGGAGGAATAGAGATGCTGGGCCGTTACCAGACCTATTCCTGGAGCTCCCTGCCCGGTTACGGGTGGACCGGCATCACGATAGCCATACTGGCGGGGAACAACCCCTGGTTCGTTCCGCTGGCGGCCTTTTTCATGGCCTATCTTTCCAAGGGCTGTGACCTTATGGCGACCTATGCAAATGTGCCCTCACAGCTTATAGATATCGTCCAGGGAGTTATCTTCCTGTTCTTTGCGGCGGAGCAGTTCCTGTCCCGCTACCGTCAGAGCCTCGTGGTAAAGACGGCGCAGGAGGAGCTGGCGGCGCAGGCGGCTCTGGCTAAGGAAGGAGGACAGGCAAATGAGTAATCTTATCAGCAATATGCTCACACCGGAATTTTTCTTTTCAATATTCAGAATCTCGGCGCCGATCCTCTATGCGACCTTAGGAGCCATAGTGGTGGAGAAGGCGGGCTTTGCGAACATAGGTCTCGAGGGGCTCATGATGTTTTCAGCCCTCTTCGGGTCGCTTGCAAGCTATTATTCGGGGAGCTGGTTAGTGGGGCTTATAACGGCCCTCCTGGTCGGAGTCGGTATGTCGCTTCTTATGTGCTTTTTCGCCTTTCAGCTAAAGACCGACATTATCCTAGTAGGTATTGCAATAAATATGATGGGCTCCGGGGGCACCCTGTTTTTATGCAAGGTCATAACGGGCATAACCGAAGGGAAGTCCATGGCGTCAACCACGGGACTTATAAATTCCAATCTGTGCATACCCAATATCAGTATCCCGCTGATAAGGGATATTCCCTTTATCGGCAGGATCATCTCGGGGCACAGCCTTTTAACCTACCTTGCCTTTATAATTACGGTACTGACCTCCATAATGCTCTACCGGACCAGTCTGGGACTCAATATCAGGGCTGTGGGGGAAAATTCCGACGCGGCGGCCTCAGTGGGTGTTTCGGTGCTTAAGATAAAATATATAGCCCTGGCCTTTTCGGGGCTTATGAGCGGCTTTGGCGGAGCCTTTATGTCCATGGGCTATGCTCAGGGTTGGTCACAGGACATGGTGGCAGGGCGGGGCTTTATCGCCCTTGCGGCCCAGGCCATGGGAGCCGGAGAGTGCCTCGGCGGGTGCTTAAGCTCCCTGGTATTCGGCTTTGCCCAGGCCTTGGGAATCAAGTTTTCATCCATCGGACTCGATTCCAATCTGGCCTCCCCGATACCCTATGCGGTTACGATCCTCGGGCTTGTGGCCTTCGGGCTTATCCGCCTGCATAAGGCCAAAAAGCCCAGATTAAATGAGACAGAAACAGTGAAATGAAAGGACATAAAATGACAGAGAAAAAAAGTAAGCTTCCCCTGATCCTGGACGGGGATCCGGGGCATGACGATGCCATAGCCTGGCTCCTGGCTGAGGCCAGCCGCAGGACGGACGGCATCTGTGATATAAGGGCGGTTACGACGGTTGGGGGCAATGTCTCCCTGGATAAGACCACGTATAATGCGCTGAGGGTCTGTACGCTTTTGGGAATAGAGGCACCGATAGCGGCGGGAGCGCCCCATCCCCTGACGGCGGACCTCATGGTGGCACCCTCGGTACATGGGGAATCGGGACTCGACGGGCCGGCGCTGCCGGAGCCTGACAGGGATTTAAGCGACCTGACGGCAGTGGAGCTTATGGCAAAGGTCATTAAAGACAGTGAGGACAAGGTGACCATCGTCTCCACAGGACCCATGACGAATACGGCGACCCTTCTTCTGGCGCATCCGGAATTAAAGAGTAATATAGAGAGAATAAGCCTTATGGGCGGCGGCCTGGGCTTCGGCAACTGGACACCGGCGGCGGAGTTTAATATCCTTGTGGACCCGGAGGCTGCGGATATAGTCTTTCGTTCGGGCGTCCCCCTTATAATGGCGGGGCTGGACGTTACGGAAAGGGCGCTTTTGGAACCCGATGATTTTGAAAGGATAAGGGACATTAAAAATCCTGTCAGCGACATAGTCTGGCAGTGGCTTGAGTTTTTCTATAAATTCCACAAAAAGCTGGGCTACGAGGGGGCGCCCATGCACGACCCCTGCGCGGTGATGGCCCTTATCCACCCGGAGATATTTACCTTTGAGGACTACTATGTGCAGGTAGAGACCGGGGGCGAATACTGCCGCGGGGCGACGGTGGCGGACAGGCGGAGAGTCATGGATAAGGCGCCGAATGCGAAATGTATAATGAATCTGAATAGAGACGCTTTTGCGGACTATGTTTTTGAGGGGGTGAGGGCATATGGGTGAGATCTTTCCGGTATGGATGGACTGTGACACGGGAACTGACGACGCGGTGGCGTTTCTTGCCCTGCATGCCCTGGAGTGCACCGATATAATAGGAATTTCTACGGTAAGCGGGAATTCGACCTTGGACGATAGCTTTAGGAATACCCGGGGCTTAAAGCGGTTGGTGGGAGCTGACTATCCTATATACAGGGGGGCAGCTGCGCCTTTGATGATGAGGGAAAAGGTCCATGCAGTGGACGTTCACGGGAAGAACGGCCTCGGGAATGTAGAGCTGGCGCAGCCGGAAAGCCCGGAGGCAAGCGAGGCTCCTGCCTGGGACGCGCTCTATGAAGCGGCAGTTAAGCTGGAAGGGAATTTAAGGCTCATAACTACGGCTCCCCTTACCAATATCGCTACGGCCTTTATGAAGTATCCGAAGCTCCCTTCACTCTTGCATACCATATTGATAATGGGAGGGGCTACGCAGGAGGGAAATTGTACACCCTGTGCGGAGTTTAATATTTATGCGGACCCGGAGGCAGCCCAGATAGTCTTTAAGGCCGGGAGTCAGTCCGGAGTACCCATAGTTATGTGTCCCCTGGATGTGACGGAAAAAGTTATGTTAACCGCGGAGGATATGGACGAGCTCGCTGCCTGCGGAAACGAAGCCGGGAGGGTGGTACATGACGTGCTGCAAAAGCCCTTGGAATTTCATAAGAAACTTCACGACCCCGGGGTACAGATGCACGACAGCTGCCCGGTTTTGTACCTGGCTTACCCGGAGCTTTTTGACACGGAGGAGGCGGGAGTCGTGGTAGAGACACGGGGCGGTATAACCCTTGGAAAGACGGTCACCGACCTCTACAGCGACAAGCAGTTTGACTTTAAAAATGCCCTCGTTTGCCTGGATGTGGATGAGAAGGAGTTTATAAAGAGGCTGAAGGAGCTGATAAAGAGCATTAAGTAAGTTTCAGTCACAATTCAGCCATCACCTCGACGGCTTTTTTCTCATCGGGCTTCATGAAGTTGTCAATGTCGGTGTCGAGCTCCTTGATGTGGGTGTTCAACTCGTCCCCATGCCGAACATCGTGCGGCATGGGGATTTACTATAACATTTCCATAGCCAAGGTTGAAAATTCAACGTATATTATAGTATAAAGCAAAATTCAAAGATGTTTTGCGCAAGAATATTCAAGGGGCGATTTCGGAAAAATGGCTGATAATGAAAATACCTTTATTACCAGAGACGATTTGAATAAATTCGGCAAGCTGGACTATCACGATGTAATTAACGATAACCGAAGATCAAACGCAAGGGCAAATGCCTGGGGAGAGCAGAATGCAAATGCCCCGGCACAGGTTAACGCCCTTAAAGGCACTTATCAAACTGCCTTTGCCGAGCACATGACAAAAACAGACGGGTTCATGCGTA
>CAMNBW010000183.1 GCA_946533525.1 uncultured Lachnospiraceae bacterium | reverse complement strand
TCGATACTTTTCTGCAACTTAAACTATGGCATGGGAAATCTCTCCGAGCTGGTGGCGAGGAGCTCCCTTGCCCGCAGCGGAATAATGGTTCCGGTGGTACTGCTTTCCTTTGCGGCACTGACCAAGAGCGCGCAGATGCCTTTCTCAAGGTGGCTTTTGGGAGCGATGGTGGCGCCTACGCCTTCGTCGGCCCTGCTCCACTCCGCAACCATGGTCAAAGCCGGGGTCTATCTGCTTATAAGGCTTGCACCCCTTATGTCGGATCATATTTCCGGCCTGATGGTGACTACGATAGGAGGCTTTACCTTCTTTGCGGCCTCGCTTTTGGCAATTACTGTAAGCGACGGCAAAAAGGTGCTGGCCTATTCCACTATATCAAATCTCGGACTGATTACGGCCTGTGCCGGTGTCGGGCAGCCCGAGGCAGTATGGGCGGCGATAATGCTGCTTATCTTCCATGCGGTTTCAAAGTCGCTTATGTTCCTGTCTGTGGGAGCTGTTGAAAATTCAACCGGCAGCAGGGATATAGAGGACATGCACGGTATGGTCATCAAGCTTCCTAAGATGGCCTTTGTAATGATAGTCGGTATCTGCGGAATGTTCCTGGCGCCCTTCGGAATGCTGGTTGCAAAGTGGGCCGCCCTTAAGGCATATCTTGACAGCGACAATATTATGCTGGTTATCTTCCTTGTGTTCGGTTCAGCTACCACCCTTTTCTACTGGGGCAAGTGGCTTGGAAAGCTTTTCGCATATATGCACCAGTCCGAGAGGTTAAGGGATACGGTGCATAAGTCGGAGTGGGGCGCAATATATCCCCTTACCGGTCTGGTCATTGCCTTATGCGGACTTTTCCCTATGGTGGGCTCCTATCTTATCCAGCCTGTGCTGGGGACCATGTTCTTTAAGACAATAGGTTCCGTGCTGAATGCAGATGATATAAGGATAATGTTCATGATGCTTATCATGATTGCAATACTTCCGCTTATGACGTGGATCCTTTCGAGGAGCCGCAGGGAGAAGATGACGATGTCGTATATGGCCGGTGTAAATGCCGGAGACGACAGGCATTTCATCGACTCCTTCGGAGAGGTAAGACCCGCTTATCTTTCAAACTGGTATATGGAAGAGGTGTTCGGAGAGAAGAAGATCCTTAAGCCGTCTCTGTATCTGGCGGCGGTCTTCCTAATGGTCATAATGATTGTAGCGATAGGAGGTACCTTTAAGATATGAGTACGGTTTCTGTTATTACGGTAATATGCTATCTTATATTTGCGCCCGTGGTCGGACTTTTCGTTTCGGGCTATGACAGGGTCATAACCGCGCGTATGCAGGGCAGGCAGGGGCCTCCGTTTTTACAGCCCCTCTATGATCTGGTAAAGCTTTTCAGGAAAGAGGCCACCATCGTTAACAGGGTGCAGACGGCTATGGTCGTTGCTTTTCTGATATTCCAGGTGTTTACGGGATGCATCTTTTTTGCGGGAAGCGATATACTTCTGGTATTCTTCGCCCTTACCCTTGCGGATATATTCCTTATCCTGGCGGCCTGCTCCACGAATTCGCCCTATTCGAATTTGGGTTCTCAAAGAGAGCTGCTTTCCATAATGGCATATGAACCCATGACCCTGCTTACGGCAATCGGGTTTTATATGGTGAGCAAGAGCTTTAACGTCTCGGACGTGATCAGCATGGATAAGCCTGCGATCCTGCAGATACCGGGAATATTTATCGGCTATGTTTTCATACTCATAATCAAGTGCCGTAAGTCGCCCTTTGACCTGTCCACCTCCCACCATGCACACCAGGAGATGGTCAAGGGACTTACACAGGATATTTCGGGCAACGTGCTGGGAATAATGGAGCTGGCAGAGCTCTACGCCAGCGTGCTCAACATGGCGGTAGTCGGCCTGTTCTTCGTATATAAGAATCCCTGGAGCTATCTGGTGGCGCTTCTGGTCTGCTCTGTGGTATATTTCATAATCCTGCTGATAGACAATATCTTCCCCAGGGTCAAATGGAATGTCATGCTTTGGAGCACCTGGGCTGTAACCTTTGTCTTCGGAGGAGCAAATGTACTTTTGCTGGATATGCTTAGGACGGCAGTGAAGCTATAGTAATTGAATTGATATAACTCATTTACTATATAATATATTTCAGAAAGGAATTTAAAGGATATGAAAATGTCTAAATCGCCGTGGCTTCTGCATTACGATGCGTCAAGCTGCAACGGCTGTGATATAGAGGTTCTCGCGGCTACCACTCCTGTATATGACGTGGAGAGATTTGGAATATTTAATACGGGTAATCCCAAGCATGCCGATATACTCGTGGTCACCGGAGGCGTCAACGCCCAGAGCTCCTCGGTATTAAAGCAGATATATTCCCAGATGCCGGACCCTAAAGTAGTTGTGGCAGCGGGGATATGCGCCTGCGACGGCGGGATATTCAAGGACTGCTACAATATTTCGGGAGGAACCGATACCGTCATTCCGGTAGATGTCTATGTTCCGGGCTGTGCGGTTCGTCCGGAGGCGCTTATAGACGGGATAAGCAAGGCGATCGCCATACTCGACGAAAAGCGTATCCAGTCCAGGGAGCATGCAGCCTGCGAGGTGCATTACGATAATCCGGGGAATAAGGGGGAATAAGCCATGGAAATAAAGGAAGTTACCAGCGATACTATCCTGAGTGAGGTTCAGAATTTAAAAAGCGAAAATTTCAGGCTTATTCAGATATGCGCCACAACAGTTGCTGAAAATACCTATGAGATCCTCTATACCTTCGGAGACAGGTACGATGAGGTTCATTTAAGGTACACGGTGGAAGCGGGACAGTCCATTCCCAGCATTACTCATCTGTACTGGGCTGCTTTTTTGTATGAGAACGAGATACATGATCTTTTCGGCATAGAAGTGGAAGACATGGTGCTGGATTACCGCGGAGGCCTTTACAGGACTGCCGAAAAGGCACCCTTTAAGTGAATTTCAAGGAGATAAATATATGTCAAACAGAAGTGTAGTTCCTTTCGGACCACAGCATCCGGTTCTTCCGGAGCCCATACATATCGATCTGGTTTTGGAGGATGAAAAGGTCGTAGAGGCCATTCCTTCCATCGGTTTTATTCACAGAGGGCTTGAAAAGCTCGTGGAGAAAAAGGACTTTAATGAAATGGTCTATGTCGCAGAGCGTACCTGCGGTATCTGCTCCTTCGGGCACGGCTATGGCTACGTGGATGCGGTTGAGCACATTATGAATATAGAGGTGCCTGAGAGGGCGCAGTATTTAAGGACCATCCTCTTTGAGCTTTCAAGGCTGCATTCCCACCTTCTCTGGCTCGGACTTCTGGCCGATGCCTTCGGCTTTGAGAGCCTGTTCATGGATACCTGGAGGATAAGGGAAGGAATCCTCAATATGTTTGAGGAATCCTGCGGCGGAAGAGTTATTTTTTCCATTAATAAAGTAGGCGGGACGAGAAGGGATATTCCCAACGATATGTTAAAGAGCTTCGTAGCCCGCTTGGACGGAATAGAAAAGGAGACCCGGGTTGCTGCAAAGGCCTTCCTGGGCGACAGTGCCGTAAAGAGCAGGCTTTGCGGGATCGGAGTCCTGACCGCTGCTGAGGCGGAGCAACTGGGCTGCTGCGGACCCATGCTGAGGGCCAGCGGCGTTAAGAGAGACACAAGAAAGATGGGTTATGCTGCATACGATGACCTGGACTTCGATATTATAACCAGTGACAAGGGCGACAGCTATGCTAGGACAGAGGTAAGACTTGGAGAGATTTTCCAGTCGATAGAGCTTATCAAACAGGCTGTGTCCAGGATACCCGACGGACCCTTCGATACTCCGGTAAAGGGTTTCCCGAACGGTGAATATATGACGAGGATAGAGCAGCCCAGAGGAGAGGCCTGCTACTATGTCAAGGGAGACGGAAAGAAGTTCCTGACCAGGATGAGGATAAGAACGCCTACCTTTGCGAACATCCCCGCCCTTACAAAGATACTGCAGGGCTGCGACATGGCGGACGTACCGATCATGGTCGTAACGATAGATCCTTGTATTAGTTGTAC
>CAMNBW010000182.1 GCA_946533525.1 uncultured Lachnospiraceae bacterium | reverse complement strand
ATATATTACACAAACCAAAGATGATTGTCAAGCAGACATTTTTATCAACATCCCCTATCAACATCCCCGTCCTTGCGTTTCCTGTTTTATGTAAACTTCAGAGAATGCTGGCTCAAAACCAGCCGCAAGTGCTGTCTTTTTCGATATTATATGCCCCGGCCTTACGCCGTAAAACGGCAGCCTGTCCTCTAAGATCAGGCGTCTTGCCAGCTCATATACAAGCCTTGTAGCAATGCCCCTGTCCCTGTATTCCCTGACAACATCCACCCCGATCTGCCAGAGGAACTCTCCGTCTTGCCGGGCTCCGGCCATCGCCACCGTCTTTGAACTGTCGGGAGCCTTAAACCCCAGCGCCCTGACTTCCTTGTCCAGATTCACTATAGCATGTGGAAAAGCCCCCTCCTCAAATAGCCTCCCAAGTTCGTCTGTACTAAGCTCTGAGACCACTCCCTCTTCCTCCCATACCTCTTCCTCAGGCTCAAACAAAATAAACGAAGGCAGAAAGCATTCCTGAATCTCATCGATCATCAGCCCATGCTCCCTCAAAACGCTGTCAAGCTCCCTTAAATTGGCAAAATTCAGCATGAATTCGGGTGCCCTGTTGCCATAAAACCCCTCCGCCCAGTCAGACACCTTCCCGTCGCTTAGGATAAAAGCTTCCGTGCCGAAGACGATAAGCCGGAAAAAATCTCCCTCTTTCCTGTATATCCTTCTGCCCTCCGGCATATTCTCGCGCCTCTTATTAAGGACTACTCTTAAGTCGCTCTCTTCGCCCTCAAAAAAGCCTATATCCCGCATAAACTGCTTTCGGGCGATCTCTTCCACATCCTCATAGCGCATCAATACTTTCTCCCGTCTATAAACTCCTGTGTCAGAAGCGTCACATCGCTCCTTTCCCCACCTGCATAAATGCTTTTGATCTCCTCCTTAGCTGAAAATATCTCTTCCTCGATAAACTGGTCGTGGGGTACGGTTCCGCCATTTTCCAGGGTATTGACCATTTCAACCAGCTTTGGCCCGTAATCGGGATTACACTCTGCATTTACCGCAATATTTCCGTTCAGCGTAAGCGTGAGTCCGGCCCTCGTGGCATCAAAGGAAATTAAAAGTATATCTCCATTTTCTATATTCTCCCCCACATGCCTTCCGGTGTTTTCTATAGCCTCTATCGCCCCAAACGCTTCATTATCGTTTTCACAGTAGACGACATCGATAGCATCTCCGTAGGTTTTGAGCATCTTTTCCATTACTTCCCTGCCCTTGGCCTTGGTAAATTCGCCGGTATCCTTTCCGATTATATTCCAGTTGTAATAGCGCTTCGCGGCGGCCTCCAGGGCTTTGGTACGCCCTATCTGTGCGGAAGAATCAATGGTCCCCTGTATATCGACGATATTTACCCGCCCCTTAATGCCCTTTGCATCCAAAAATGCCTTGAGCCAGGCGCAGGCCTTTTCTCCCTCTTCCTCAAAATCCGAGCCTATCCAGGCCGTATAGAGGGAATCATCCTTAACGGCAACCCTCCTGTCCACGATAATTACGGGAATTGCCGCTTCCTTAGCCTCTTCCAGGGTAGTATCCCACCCTATCTCGGTAATGGGGTCTATCATGATATAGTCCACATTCTGGTCAATAAACTCCCTTACAGCCTTTATCTGATTTTCCTGCTTCTGCTGGGCATTGTCGAATATCAGGTTAAAGCCGTTTTCCGGTGTAAAGGCATTTTGCACGGACTCGCTCGCCGCAAGCCTCCAGTCGCTTTCTGCCCCCACCTGGGAAAAACCTATGGTGATAAGCTCCCTGTTGATCGGATTATCTTTATTTATATCCCTTGAATCGCTGCAGCCGCACAAAAGTACGGCTGTAGCAATCATCATCAGTAATTTTTTCAAGCGGTTCCCTTTAAAATTATTTTTTGCGGTTACGCATTGCTGCGAATATACTCTGGATTACGATAAATATGAAAAGAAGCGCAGCGGTAAGGATGTTGGGCCAGGAGCTCGCGAGCTTACCGTTGGTCTTAACTATGGACGAAATAGTACCGTTTATCAAAACTCCGAAGAAGGTTCCTATGACGTTACCCACACCGCCTGTCAGAAGCGTTCCTCCGATAACCGCCGAGGAGATGGCGTCCATTTCCAGCCCGAGCGCCTGCTGCACAGAACCCGCCATAGTATTAAGGCAATAGCAGATGCCGCCTATGGAAGTCAGCACCGACGAAAGCACATATGCCCTCATCTTTGTAAACTTAACGTTAAGTCCCATCATTGCTGCCGACTGCTCACTTCCGCCGATGGCATAGAGCGCACGGCCGAACCGAGTGTAGCGGAGCATGAGGAATATCAGTATCAGCACCAGCAGAGCAATTATAACCTCTATTCTTACAAAAGGCGCCATATATTTTCCCTTGTTATTGGTATATCCGCCGAAGGGAAGAGTTATCTTTGCATTCGCCCAGGCGTAGAACAAGGCGTTTATATCCTTTGTTATGGACACCTGCTCTGTACAGATTACCGCAGTCATTCCTCTTCCGAAGAACATTCCCGCCATGGTGACTATAAAGGGCTGAATATCCAGATACCCTATAAGGAAGCCCTGCACAACACCAAAGGCTATTCCGGAAAGCAGTACGAGAAGTATCATCGGTACAGCGCCCACTCCGTTCCTCATTCCAACGGCCAGCATCATACAATCCATCGCTACGAGCGAGCCCACCGAAATATCTATTCCCGCCGTGAGCATTACCACCGTAAGACCGCAGGCTACGCAGATAAGTCCGGAATTGGTTATCAATATATTAAGGAAGGTCTGCAGATGCGAAAAGCCCTTTGCCCCATATGCGATACATCCTCCTGCGTAAAGGACAATGAAGAGAGCTATTGTTATGAGCAGCAGCAAAGTGTTTGAATTAATACTTTTAGCGTTTTTCATGCCCTTGCCTCCTTTCCTGCTGCCTTGGCATTTGCGCGTCTCCTGAAGAACGCCCTCAGAGGAGGTGCCTGAATAGCAACAATTATGATAACTATTATCGCCTTATAAACCGGAGCCTGGTCAGTGGAGACTCCAAGTGCGTAAAGCGTCGTGGTTATGGCCTGTATCGTATAGGCGCCTATGATGGAGCCCGCAAGATTGAACTTTCCTCCGCCGAGGGAGTTTCCTCCGAGGGCGACTGCAAGGATCGCATCCATTTCGTAATAAAGGCCGATATTGTTTGAGTCCGCGCTTGTTATTCTCGAAGAATTAACGAGCCCTGCAACTCCTGCGAAAAATCCGCAGATTAAATATGTAAGAAAGATGATCTTCTTTGAATTTAATCCGGCTATACGGCTGGCCTTGGAATTGATGCCTACCGACTGGATATACATTCCCAAAGAGGTCTTTCTTAAAACCACTGCAACGATGGCTATGCATATAGCAGCTATGATTATAGGCGTGGGAACAATTCCCGTAAATGCTCCAAAATAGCCGTAAGAACTGTTTCTGACATAAACGATAAGGTCGTTGCAAAGCAGCAGTCCTATAGCACGCGCCGCCGAAAACAGTATGAGGGTTGCGACCATTGGCTGTATCCCGAAATAGGCTACAAGCGTGCCGTTGAAGGCTCCGCAGACCGCTCCCATGGCGAAGGCCGCAAGCACTCCGACGATCAGCGGTACAGCGAGCTCATTGGTTGAGGATACTCCGTAGCCCGCAAGCAGCATGCAGCAAAAGCTTGCCGACAGACTCATTACAGAACCTACGGAAATATCAGTTCCCGCCGAGGACGATACCACCAAGGTCATTCCGAGGGCAAGTATGGCTACCTCGCTTCCGCGGTTTAAAATATCGATTATACGTCCATACAGAATGCTTCCGTTAGACGTAGTCTGGTTTAATGTGATCATGAAAAATGACAGCGGATTTACGCCTGTTGCGGCATCATGAAGGATATTTACCGCCATGACCAGAATAAGCGCAACTACCGGCAAAAGCAGCGGCCATGATTTAACCCTTTTCCAAAATAAGCTTCCTGAACTCATTTAAGACTCACCTCCCGCTATTGCATGCATGATTTTCTGCTCAGTGATATCTCCGCCTACTTC
>CAMNBW010000181.1 GCA_946533525.1 uncultured Lachnospiraceae bacterium | reverse complement strand
TAATCCTTAAACCTGACTATGGTAACTCCGGAATCCCCTTCTCCGAATTCCCCGAGCCGGTATTCGCTGACATATTTGACCTTTCTTACATAGGAATGAACCATCTCTCTCAATATCCCGCTGCCCTTCCCGTGAACGATACGCACCTGCCCGAGGTGGCTTAAATATGCATCATCGAGATACGCTTCAAGCGCTGCCCTCGCCTCGTCCGCCTTCATTCCGATAAGCATAAGCTCCGGGGAAATGCTCTTGGCGTGTCCAAGGGAATGTATGCCGCTGCCTGCCTGTCTCGCGCTCTGTCCTACAAGGATAAGGTCCGAAATATGTACCTTACTGCTTATAATACCACATTGCACCGAAAGAAAACCTTTTTTATCGGGAAGTGTTTTTATCATCCCTTTAAGATCCTGGGAAACGATCTTTACTTCATCCCCTATCTTAATATCCTTCTGCGTAAGGGTTTTATGTCCTTTGGCCCTCGCTCCGCCATAGCCTTCTTCTGCCTGCGGCTCGCCCTCCGCGTCCTTAAGCTGCCTTCCTGAGCTGACCGCCGCCTTGAGCTCCTCGCGCACCCTGCTTCTTGCCTTCTCAGCTTCCCTTAAAGCGTCCGCGGAAGCAAACCTCTGCATTTGTTTTATTGTATCATCCGCGGTTTCCTTAGCCTGAGAAAGCAGCTCCTTAGCCTCCTCCCGGGCTTTTGAGAGCAGCTTTTCACGGCTCTCCTCCAGCTTATTTTCCTTGGATCTGAGCCTGCCGTTAAGGGATTTTGTATCGTTAAGCTGCTTCTCCAGCTCCCTCTTTTCCCTTTCAAGCTCCTGCCTGCTCTCCTCCAGGTTGGACATCAGCGTTTCAAGGCGCTTATCCTCTTCATTCATAAGCTTTGAGGCATTGTCTATAATATGCTGCGGCATACCCAGCCGCTGCGAGATAACAAAGGCATTGGATTTTCCCGGTACACCGACCAAAATACGGTAGGTCGGCTTCAAAGTGGCGACATCGAATTCGCAGCAGGCATTCTCGACCCAGTTTGTCGTAAGGGCATACTCCTTAAGCTCCGCATAGTGGGTGGTGGCAATTGTCCTGATGCTCCTTTTATGCAGATACGAAAGCACAGCCTCCGCCAGCGCCGCTCCCTCTGTGGGATCAGTTCCGGCTCCCAGCTCATCGAAAAGACAGAGACTTGTAATATTCGCGTCATGCAGGATCTTAACGACATTGGTTATATGAGATGAAAAGGTTGACAGGGACTGCTCAATGGATTGCTCGTCCCCTATATCTGCATATATTTCCTTAAAAAAAGAAAGCTCCGAGCGGTCGGCCGCAGGGATATGCAGCCCCGAAAGACCCATGAGCTCCAACAGGCCTACAGTCTTTAAGGCTACCGTCTTTCCTCCGGTATTCGGTCCGGTGACGATGAGCAGATCAAAATCCTCCCCGAGGCGAATATCTATCGGCACAGCCTTTTTTTCATCCAGCAGCGGATGCCTGGCCTGCCTTAGCTTTATTATCTCTCCCGTATTGAAAACCGGCCTTTGGGCGTTCATATCCAGGGCAAGCTCCGCCCGGGCAAAAATAAAATCAAGCTCGATCAGAATGTCATAGTCGGCGTCGATAAACTGTGCCTCCTCGGCGCATTTTTCGGTAAGCGCCATGAGGATTCTTTCGATTTCGGCCTTTTCCTGCAATTCATACTGCCGGATGGAGTTATTGAGCTCAACTATTGCGGCGGGCTCTATAAAAACCGTTGACCCCGTGGAAGACATATCATGCACCATTCCCGAAACGGTTGAGCGGTACTCCGCCTTGACGGGCACGCAGTATCTGTCGCCCCTCATAGTGATAACGGGCTCCATCAGGTACGACTTAAGCTGTCCTCTTATTAAATTCTGAAGTGTGGTATGAATGGAATCCGCGGCCTTTTTCTTTTTTCGCCTGAGGTTAAAAAGCTCAGATGAAGCGTCGTCGGCTATGGTCTCCTCATCGACGATGCACGAGCGGATGTCTTTGACCAGCGCCGGTTCGGGAGTAAGCCCTTCAAATTTGTCCGTCAGCACGGTCCTTGCTCCCTCTTCCTCCCCGGGATATTTTTTGACCCTGTCGGCGATCTCGAGAAGCAGGACTATATTAAGGAGCTCCCGTATCGAAAGGGTCCCTCCGCTGACTGCCCTTTTTAACGACCGCTTGACCTCCTTAATTCCTCTGAAGGACAGAGAACCCCTGGAAAAGATGAGCTTTAAGGCCTCTTCCGTCTCGGACTGCGCCTCCTCGACCCGGCTTATACTTTCGCAGGGCCTCAGAGCCAGCGACCTGGCCTTTGCGCCTTCGCTGTAGCATTTGTCCTCCAGACGTTTCAGTATTTTATCAAATTCCAGAGTAGAGAGTACCTTTTCGTTCATTGGCATAAATCTCCCCGGGTCTATCTCTTCCTCAGCTGCGCAATAAACTCCTCAATTCGGCCTATGGCGATCTTGAGGTTGTCGATGGAGTACGCATAGCTTATCCTCAAAAAGCCCTCTCCGCAGTCTCCGAAGGCCGTTCCCGGCACAACTGCGATCTTCTTTGACTTTAACAGCTCCGTTGCAAAGTCCTCGCTGCTAAGGCCGAACTCCCTTATGGACGGAAAAACGTAGAAGGCCCCGTAGGGCTCGAAGCATTTAAGCCCCATCTCCTTAAACCTGTGCATCAGGAATCTCCGCCTCTGATCGTACGCATCTCTCATCTGGGCCACATCGTCATCCCCGTGCTTCAGCGCCTCGACCGCGGCATACTGGCTTGTGGTGGGCGCACACATTATGCAGTACTGATGCAGCTTAGTTACGTGCCGGATAATATTTGCGGGGCCGCAGGCATAACCCAGCCTCCACCCCGTCATGGCAAAGGCCTTTGAAAAACCGTTTATCAGGACTGTTCTTTCCTTCATCCCCGGAAGCGAGGCGATGCTTACATGCTTTTCCTTATATGTCAGCGCCGAATATATCTCATCGCTTAAAACGAATATATCATTTTCTATGATGATCCGGCTTATGGCTTCCAGATCCTCCTTTTCCATGATAGCCCCTGTGGGATTATTGGGAAAAGGAAGCACAAGGATCTTCGTCCTAGGCGTTATGGCGGCCTTAAGCTCTTCGGGAGTAAGGCGAAACTCGTTTTCTTCCTTGAGATTTACTATGACCGGCTTGCCGCCAGCCATTACAGTACAGGGAACATACGAAACATAGCAGGGCTCGGGTATTATCACCTCATCCCCGGGCTCAAGCATGGCGCGCATTGCAAGGTCTATTCCCTCGGAGCCTCCCACTGTGATCAAAACCTCTGTATTCGGCTCGTAATCAAGCCCGTAATGGCGGTTTAGCCACCTGCATATCTCGATCCTAAGCTCCTTTAACCCGGCGTTGGAGGTATAAAAAGTCCTGCCCTTTTCCAGTGAATATATTCCCTCGTCACGTATATGCCAGGGAGTATCAAAATCCGGCTCTCCTACTCCCAAAGACACTGCGTCCTTCATCTCCGCGACTATATCAAAAAACTTCCTTATTCCGGAAGGTTTCATTTCAACGACTTTTTTTGCTATGGGATCCCTCATGGAGTCACCTGAATCCTTTCATCCTCATATTTTTTTCCGAAAATTGTGCCGTTATCCTTATATCTCCTGAGGATAAAGTGCGTGGCACAGCTTAGGATCGACTCCTGGGTGGACAGCTTGTCCGTTACAAAGGAAGCGATCTCCTTCAGGTTCTTCCCGTTCATTATCACAAGAATATCAAAGCCCCCTGAAATGAGGTAAACCGAATTCACCTCGGGATACTTATATATCCTTTCGGCGATCACATCAAAACCCTGGCCTCTCTGCGGAGTACATTTTACCTCAATAAGTGCCGTCACTGTTTCATTATCGGCCTTTTCCCAGTCTATAAGGGTCAGGTATCCGCAGATTATTCCCTCGCTCTCCATGACTGCCATCTCGTTTGCAACGTCCACCTCATCCACGCCGAAGCGCACCGCAAGCTCCTTGATGTCCACCTTTGCATTGTGCTCAATAGCTTTTAATATTTTGATCCGAAGCTCATTATTCATAGACTTCCTCCTA
>CAMNBW010000180.1 GCA_946533525.1 uncultured Lachnospiraceae bacterium | reverse complement strand
ACATATACCGGCGGTTCAATAAGCCGGTAAGAGGATCGCTTCCCGCCATCCTCTCGAGCTTTTTATTGTATTCGTAAAGCTTGTATTCACTGGCCGAGAATTTTCTCGAATAAGCCACGCCTACGGCAATTATTATTAAAATAAAAGCGATAAGATTGACTCCGAAGGCCGGCCAGACCATTCCCTGATCCGTAACCTTTGAGCTCACAATAGCCAGAATTATCAGGATAAGCGCATGCAGCGCCGCCAGCAATATCCTTTTGAACATGTTCCAGGTCATGTTAAAGAACACCACCAGCATCATGGTCACTACCAGATATTGGAAACCTGACATCCAGTTGGTCTCAAGGGCTCCCACCACGGCAATTACATCCACCGCGGAGCCCAGTGCAATGAGCGAACGCCCTACATTGTTGGTATAGGTAATATACATGGTGGCAATGGCCGAAGCCAGACCGAATACAAAAAGAAAAAGGAAGGAAAAAGCTCCTCTGGAAGCAAATATCCCGATCATAAGGGCACTATACAGCATAAGGATACACGAAATATACCTTGCGAGAACCGCCATGGTCTTAGACTCGCCCTGAGCCTTTATATCCTTTTCTATAAAGTTGTATAACTTTTGAAAAATACCTTCCATTAGCTTATTTACTGCTCCGCCTGTAGGTCCTGAAATAATATATCAAATCGAAATACGTCTGCTCCTCGCTCTCCTCCGTAAGCGACCATTCGGGATCCTTGTCCAGATCGGAAATAAACGTATCCGCCTCAAAATTTTTATCTATCTTTGTGATAAGGGCGGTATCGCACCGCTCAAGAAGCTGTCTGTAAACGCTCCCCCCTCCTATGCAGAAGACCTTGTCCGGGTCAGAACCCTTCAAAAGCTCATCCAGAGCCTCTATGCTCCCGGCTGTCTCCACTCCCTTTACGCTGTAGCTTTCATCCCTGGTAAGGACGATATTCCTCCGCTTTATAAGGGGCTGTCCTCCCGGGAAGCTCTCCAGGGTCTTGCGGCCCATAACAACGGTATTCCCTATCGTCTTACTCCTGAAATATTTCTGATCGGCGGGTATACGCACCAAAAGGTCGCCCCTTAAACCTATCGCCCAATTATTATCTACCGCAGCTATCAGCACCATTTCTATTTATCCCATTTATCGCTAAGCGCGTTAATCTGTGAAGTAAACTTGGCAAGATCCTTGTTTGCGCCGTGCTCATTCTTCCTGATAACCTGCATGAGCCGCTCTCCGGCACCAAGAAGACGGGCAAATACAGCAGAGATCCTCTCCGCAGGAGTCTTGGGCTTCTTCGTATAAGGTACGCCCTTTGCCTCTTTAACAAACTCTCCGGCGAGAAGGTCGTAGACCGTTCCGCTGAACGGCGCATATGCCTTGAGCCCGAGCTCATCCTTAAGGGTATCCGCAAAGATCTCCGTGACCCTGTCCTCTCCGTGTACAACAAAAACCATTTCCGGTTTGTTCTTAAAGCCCTGCATCCAGTGCAAAAGGCCGTTTTTATCCGCGTGACCCGATACTCCGGCCAGGGAAGTTATCTCAGCCCTTACCTCTACCGGTTCTCCGAAAAGCTTTATATCGCTTGCCCCCTCTAAAAGGGCTCTTCCAAGGGTTCCCGCTGCCTGATACCCGACAAACAGGATGGTGCTCTCGCTCTTCCAGAGGTTATGCTTAAGATGATGCCTTATCCTTCCGGCCTCGCACATACCCGATGCCGAGATTATCACCTTCGGCTCGTCGTCAAAGTTGATCTCCTTCGATTCATCTGTGGTTATCGAAAGATTCAGGTCTTCAAAATCTATGGGATTGATCCCTCTTTTCACAAGCTCCATCGCCTCTTCGTCATAGCAGGACAATGAATTTTTGGAAAAGATGCTCGTGGCCTCCACAGCCAGCGGAGAATCCACGTATACCGGAAAACGGTCATGACCCTTGATCAGGCCGTCCTCCTTTATCTTTCGAATAAAGTACAGCATCTCCTGGGTACGTCCTACCGCAAAGGAGGGAATCACCACATTTCCGCCCCTGTCCAGGGTCCGCTGGATTATCTTTGTAAGCTCACCTATATAGTCTACGCGCTCGGTGGAATGGAGCCTGTCGCCGTAAGTGGATTCCACCAAAACATAATCCGCCTCATCCACCGTAGCCGGATCCTTCAAAATGGGCTGGTCGGTATTTCCCACGTCCCCGGAAAATACTATCTTCTTCGTCTTACCGTCTTCCGTAAGCCAAAGCTCAACGGCGGAGGAGCCCAAAAGGTGCCCCACGTCGGTAAAACGTACATCGATGCCCTCATCTACATTGACTTTCTTATCATAAGAAATTGGATTTAAAAGGGAAATAGCTCCGTCTGCATCCCTCATCGTATACAGCGGCTCATAAGGTGTAACAAGACCTGAACGCTTCGCTTTCCTGTTTCGCCATTCGGCTTCAAAGGTCTGGATATGGGCGGAATCTCTTAACATTATCCCTGCCAGACCGCAGGTGGCATCGGTGGCATACACCCTCCCCCTGAACCCTCTGGCAAAGAGCAGAGGGAGAAGTCCCGAATGATCTATATGAGCGTGTGTCAGAAAAACTATATCTATCTCGGCGGCACTCACAGGAAGAGGAACCGACTCATAGAGCTTCTGCCCCTGTTCCATGCCGTAATCTACAAGTATATGCTTTCCACATGCCTCAATGTAGTGACAACTTCCGGTCACCTCATGATCGGCGCCTACAAATATAAGCTTCAAAAAGCCCCCAATCCGAAACCCTTACAGGCAGCACGTCCCGCCATTTCCCCGGGTTCTGCAATAGCATATGATGATGTATATCTTAACACTACTCGCCGGATTTCACAAGGGCAGGGATGTTTTATCTGATCTCTATGCCAGTGGCTTTTATGGAGGTGCCTCCCGGCAAAGTTACCGACACGCTCCCGCTGCTTCCTGCGCTGCCGGTTGCCCGGAACTTCGCAGAAGCTCCGCTGCTCTTAACGAGAGACATATTGCTGACTCCCTCCCAGCTTAAATAAATCCCGTTGGATTTTGTGATCTTTATATTCTTTACCTTGAAGGTCTTTGTTTTCCCGCTCTTAATGCTGGCCGGATACCTGAGCTCCGGGATTTTCGACATGCTGATCTTAAAGGAGCCGATCTCATTGCCGTCCACAAGCGCCTTAACTGTCACAGAGCCTGACAGGGGTTTTATAAGGGTAAACTTTCCGGTTTTGCCGGAGGTCGTCAGCCTCAGGTAATTTTCATCGTAGTCCCAGCTTACCGAAGCGCCCTTGGCGGCATTGCTGATCTTTCTGCTGACCGTAGCTCCCAGCAGGATGGCCGCATCTTTTGTATTCATTTTCGGCATTTTGACCGTTATTTTCCCGCTTACTCTATTTTCCCCGAAATAGGCATAAATGGTTGAGCTGCCTGCCTGATTTACGGTTATTTTTCCCGAAGAGTCTATGGTCGCAACCGAGGTTTTTGAGCTCTCCCACCTGTCAGGAGAAGTATAGGTGCAGCCGGAAATATAGTCCGCTGCCGAAATCTGCTGCCCCTTATAGCTGGCGCTCATCTTTTTCAAAGAAGGAGCTTCCACAAAGACCGTAACACTGGCCGTACTCCCGTCGGCAGTATAAGCCGTTATCGTTGTACTGCCCTTCTTTTTCCCCTTGATAATTCCGGTTTTTGAAACGCTGGCTATTGAGCTGCCGGCAGATTTATATTTCACAAAACTGCCGGAGATCACTTTGCTTATCGGGGCTGTCTGCCCTTTAACAAGAGCCATGCTCCCACCGGGAAGAACTGCGGGGATATTTGTGTCGGTATTCGTATCGGTATTTGTATTTGTGTCAGTATTTGTATCAGTATTCGTATTCGAACCGGAGTCCGTCCCGGACGCCCCCAGGGCCGCCGCTATATCCAGACCTCCCTCTACGGAACCGCCGGATTTTGAGGATTTATATACAGTGCTGTTTTTATTGTTCAAAATAATATCCGTGACCTTTTTAGCCGAAGCTGCGGTGTTGGTCGTTCTCAGACTGGGATTCTTTGACATAACCAGGGCTGCAGCCGCCGATACCATCGGAGTCGCCATGGAGGTTCCG
>CAMNBW010000179.1 GCA_946533525.1 uncultured Lachnospiraceae bacterium | reverse complement strand
GCGGCAGAAAGGAGCATTATGAGCGATAGAAAGAAACAGCTTTTGAACAGGCTGGAGAATTTTTTTAAGAATGATGAAGATGTCGAGGAGGCCTCGATCTTTACGGCCGAGGAGCTGGGGACTCCGATGGATATGCTGCGGGTGCTGGTGTCCGGGTATGGCCCCGAACTAATAGACGTGCTGGCGGAATATTCCTTTATTCCCTTCGAAGGAGCTGATGAGGTATGGTATTTTTCCTCTATCATCACCATTATGACGGATATTCCCGAGGATGGGGTGCTGCCCCTTTCCGCGGCGACAGCAAGGCTGAATTTTTTTCTCCCATATGGGAGCTTCTGTATAAGCAGGGACGGAAAGATGCTTGTATATAAGTCCGTTACGGCCCTGCGTGCGGATCACGACGATAAAACTCTTTATGAGGATATAGAGCTGGCGGCGGATACGGCGCTTTTAGCCGCGGAGGATCAAAGCTTTCTTCTTATGCAGGTGGCTGAGGGAGAGCTCTTGCTCGAGGATTACCTGGCAGGGCTTCCGGAATGAGGTCCGGGAGTAGCTCATATACATTGTGAATAAGATTACCGGGGATAAGACCCGGTTTATGCAGAGGTAACGTATGGGAGAGTTAGAGGCAAACAGGCAAAGTGTACATAGAGAGTCCGTAATTTCGGTCCATGAAGACGTGCAGGTCAATGCGGCACAGATTCAAAGAAACGTGCGGGGGATGGACAACCCTGTTGAGGGCAACCTTGTCGACCGCCGCATCACACAGGTTACGATGCCCTCGGAGCGTACGCTGCAGGCGGATATGGAGAATGCGTCGGTGGCTGTAAATTTTCAGTTTGCAGACTCCGACAGGATGAGGAAAAAGCGATTAAAAGAGGGGAAAGAAAGACTGAAGCTGCAGGACCGACTCTACGCTAAGGAGCTGGAAGACGATGCGAGGGCTTATGAAGACGGAAGGCTCGTTTCGATAGAGACGGCAATAAAATTAAGCGATAAAGATCTGGTAAAGCATTACCATGAATACAGGACCAGGGACAGTTATCTCGAGGCGAGGTATTCTCTTTTAAGGAACAAATACTACACCCTGCTTCCTGCTGATATTATGAAAAAATATCCGAAGCAGGAGCTGATGGCGCGTTTAAGCAATGAGCTTCAAAAGGCGGATGATCAGAGAAATACGGATCTTATCATCTTCCTTCAGGACCTTATCACCGTAAAGATAGCGGAGGATAATGCGGCCCACCCGGAAACTGCCGACCCCGGCTTCAGCCATTATCCGAGGCGTATTACCGACAAAGAGGCAGCACATAACGCAGCAGCTTACAGCACCAATGAGAAGGTCATAAATTCCCAGCGGTATCTTACAGATGAGGCAAAGCAGCAGCATAAAGATGCCATGAGAAGCGTTATGGCACCGGATGAAGAACACAGATTGTGGCAGGAAGAAGATAAGGACTGGATGAGCCCCCAGCAGAAGGAGGGCTTAAGAGGTATCCTTGCCTGGATGTACAGGAACTGCAATAAGTCCTCGGAAACAAAGGAACCCTTTGTCTATAAGCTCACTCAGGCTCCGCCGGAAAAGCTTATGTTCATGTTTTTTATGGTTGAACATGACATGACAAATGCCCCGGATACGGAATACTTTTACAGGGCGCTGACCACCTATACCCCGGATGTGAATAAGTTTAAAGATAAGATGGTCGCAAGCAAATGGAAGTTCTGGAAGAGGATAGGATCTGATTCCTCAGACGATGTCATCGACTGGAGCGCCATGGGACGAATCTGGCATTATGTTATGGGCTGTGATTTTATAAGTGACTATGTCCAGGCAAAAGCTGAGGAAAAGAGGCTTGAAAATAAGCTTAGAGATAATCCGGACGCAAACCAGCAGCGTGCGAACGACCTTTGCGGCTCGCTGCTTCAAAAAGGGAAAATACTGCTTAATATGTACAAGGCTGCGAATCTTACAGCGAATATGTCGCCCGAACTCATATCGAATGAAAGGCTGCGCCAGGAGGTTTTGCGAAGAATAGGGGAGTTCAATACGCAGGCGCTGGAATTACGAAATCTGCTTGCCAACCCGGATCTTCAAATGCCTCAGTTCGACGCTGCACAAGCCGGAAAGGCTGCACAATCACCCGCGGCCGCAGTGGGAGACGGCGGAGGCTTCATAGAGGGAGTTAAGAATACAGGAGCCGTTGTGGGTGAGATAGACAAGATCCTAAAGATAACTGACGGAAGCGCTCACAGCGTTTTAGGCTTCACCGGGAAAGTAGGTTACGTAACGGCATCAAGCGGACTTACCTCGGTTATGGCGCTGCTGGGTATGATAAGCTCTATTGCTTCCGCTTTCGACTTAGGGGAAAAGATGTCCACCCTCACTACTGCCGATCAGTTCGCCCAGAGCCTGTCAGTTGCCGGAAATATTTCCAAAAGCTTTGGGGATATGACTGCGGGGGTCGGCAAAATTGTATCTCAATTTACGGAAACCCTGTCAGGAAGCAGCAGCTGGCTCGGAAATACAACGGTAAAGACCGCCTCGCAGTCCTTTAGTACCGTGGCAGGCGGGACCCAGTTTATTGCAGGGGCAGTGAGCATAGCTGCGGGTCTTGCCACTACCGTGGCAGGGGGCATACAGTTAGGCAGGGCCGTGAGCTCCCGCCGGGACATAACCCGGGGACGCCAGAAGCTGTCCCAGGTGGAGATACAGGACGATGAACAGCTCACCGAAGCCCAGAAGACTGCAAGGAAAGAGCAGCAGCACCTTAAAAAGCTCATGACCCATGTGGACAATATGGCGGTCAATCAGGAGAAAAGTGCCGGAGTTAAGATGGTCACAGGTGCCATCATGATGGTGGGAGGTGCCCTCAGCATGACGGGTGTTGCCGCTCCTGTAGGCCTTGTACTTTCATTTTTGGGCTCGGCCATAAGTCTCGGATACAACGTCTTATATGCAAGGCATTTGAAGCATATGACGCAGCGCTCTGCGGTGGACGATGCCCTTGGGCTGAATGAGAAGATCGAAGAAGAGAGGGCAGGGGACGGACCTATTTCCCAGCTAAATAAGTCGGAGCTTGAGGAATATAAAAATCAGCTGCGCCAGGATTTCCTTGCCAGAAACGGGTATGCCACCTTTAAGGAGTGTTATGCGGATATTTCCGCATATAACGCCCGTATGCTCTATAACCACATTTTCGCAAATGACGATCCCTATGGGGATAAGGGAGCCTATGAGGATGTGGTCAAGGCTCTGGGCCTTAAAATAAAGCGTTCCACAAGGCAGTCGGAGGCAAATATTCCGACGGTAAAGATGATATATTCGAAGCTTATGCAGTAGGGGCTTATGTGAAATGATATGAAATCTACATGGATAACTACCGGAGATAAGGAAAGCCAGTTATATAAGGATATTGCCGCACGATACGATGTGGTGCTGACCGGGGACGAGGAAATACTCATAGCCTCGGACGAGGAGGACAGGGCAGCAGGATTTTCAGCCTTTACGAAAATTAAGGGCTTTCTTGACATAGCCTTCTTTTTTGTTTCGGAGTCCTTCAGGGAGGGGGACTGTGCAGACTATATGCTAAGTGAGCTCGAGGCTGCGGCGAAGCAGGGCGGAGCGGCCTATATACGTTATATGATGCCGGCCTCTGACGCGCTGGTGAACTATTTTGAAAAAAAGGGCTTCGATATTTTTCCCGGAAAGCAGTTTTATGAAATATCCATAGGGGCGCTTTATTATTCAAAAAACTTCAGGGAGAGGATATATCGGAAAGACCCTAAGGGAGTAAAGAGCATAGAGGACTGCACCCCCGATGAGCATAGGCTCCTTAACCGTTTTTTTGAGCAAAACGGCATAGACCAGGAGGTTCCCTTTAACCAGAAGCTTTCAAACGTTAAGATAAAGGATGGGGTGATAAGGAGCCTTATCTTAAATGACACTCTGCCGAGCGGTCAGATAACCATAAGCTATGTGTACGTCGAGGAGGGGCATATAGCCTACCTTTTGGATAACTTCCGGAGCTGTTCAAAGGTTTTGGATGCCTATGGCAGAAGGGCCAGGAAGCTGAAGCTCCTCTTTTCCACCGAAACGGGCAGTGAGCT
>CAMNBW010000178.1 GCA_946533525.1 uncultured Lachnospiraceae bacterium | reverse complement strand
GCCAAAAAGGGGAAAGCCGCCGGGAAGGCTGAAAAGGTTAGCGCAGCCAAAAAGGTGAAAGCTGCCGAAAAGGCTGAAACGGTCAAGGGCGCAAAGAAGCCCGGCAAAGCTCAGGTTTCGCAAAAGAAAACTGCGGCTTCGGTTTCCGGGGGCAAGGGCGGCAAAAACGCAAAGCCTGTGAAAGCCAAAACTAAGAACAACCTGCCCCTTATAATAATAGTGTCGGCTCTTTCTGTGATCCTTATATTCTTTATCGTCCTTATAATACTGCTTCTGTCCGGCAAGGCTCCCAATGCGCTGACCAGGGCCATCAACCGTTCAAAAGCCACAGGACTCTTTGAAGATTATCTGTATCAGGAGACCGGAAGCAAAATAAACCTGACCAAGGTAAAGAAAGAGATCATCTCCGAAGAGGAGCTGGGGTATTACAACGATGTCGTGGAGCCCTTTTCTGAGGATCCCGGTATCATCGCGCAGTGGTTTGAATATCTGCGCATGGATGAATGGGACTTCGCCATGGCCAATGAAGACATCATGCTGGACATAGAAACGAGCGACACCGATATGCTTCTGGCGCTCTGCTCCATCCACGGCTATCCGCAGTTCTATCAGGATTACGGCTACCTCGTGGACGAAAACTTTGAGGAGGAAGAGGAAGAGGAGGAGGAAGAGCCTGAAGAACCGATAGAGGAAGAGCCCGAAGAAGAGGAAATTATCGAAGAAGAGCCTGAGGAGGAAGCCGTTTCCGAGGATGAAGCGGAAGAGGTGACCGATGAGGAGCTTTTTGAAGATTATACGGACTCAGAGGAAGAGGAAACGCTTTCAGAGGACGAAGCCGAGCTGGAAGATGAGGAGCTTGAGGATGAATGGATAGACGAGGAAGAAACAGAGGATGAAAGCACCGAAGAGGATACCGGGTACGTGGTTCAGGAAATGCCCCTGGCCCCGACCCAGTGATCCCCGCAGCTTTGAATTTATTCACATGAGTTTATTCATATCTTAATGCATCTATAGGATTCATCTTCGCGGCCTTATTGGCCGGGTAATAGCCGAAAAAGACACCGACGGCTACGGAGAAGCCCACAGACATGAAAATGCCGTTTATCGGGGCATAGAATGTCGCCTCCTCATCTATGATCGGTGTGGCAACGTAGCCTGCGATAAGGCCGATCACTATCCCTATAAGGCCTCCCACGATGCAAAGCACTATGGCCTCGACAATAAACTGCATCCTTATGGAGGAATTGGTGGCCCCAAGGGCCTTTCTCGTGCCAATCTCCCGGGTTCTCTCCTGAATGGATACCAGCATTATGTTCATAACGCCGATACCGCCCACCAGGAGCGAAATACCCGCAATAACAGAGATTGCGATGGAGAGGGTGCCCATCATCTCCGTATAGGACTGGATCATGGACGCCATACTGAAGCCCACGACCTCAAAGCTCTCATTATTCCTGAAGTATCTGCCGTTTAAGTACCTCTCGATCTCCTTTATCACGGCATCCGCTTTGCTCGTATCCTTAACCGTGACCTCCAGGTCCCGGTATCTTTCCTTCGTATGATGCTCGTGGAAGGCGGTCAGCAGCGGAACATACATATTCGTCGCCCTGTCCGACGAGAAGGAATATACCTCCTTGCTCGTATCGTAGTGATACACTCCCACTATCGTGTAGTGCTTGTACTGATTTTCAATAACAACAGTTATTTGTTTTCCCAGAGCCTCTTCGTTATCTATTTTAAATACATCGCTTATGAGCTTGTCAGAAACGACTGCCACCTTCCTGGCCTCTTTCTGGTCCTTCCCGGTAAATATCCTGCCGGCAACCATTTCCAGATTCTCATTTTTTATAAAGTCGTTGTTTACTCCTGATACATTTACCGAGCCCTTATTGTTCTTATCGGTGATCGAGCCATTTCCAAGATCGTGACTGCGCAGGGCCACATCCAGCTCATCGCCCATCTCTATGAGCAGATCGTCGATCATCTCTCCGGTTATATAGTCCTCGTCCCTCATCTCGTCACGCTGAGGTCCCCTTCTGAAGGACATACCCCTCTCATCTTCCTCTACACCACTGGATTTTTGCTGGACACCCAGGGTGATATTGGCCGCACCCATCGAGTTCATCTGGTTTGTGACCGAGCTCGTAATGGAGTTTCCTATGGTCATTATCGTAATAACTGAGGCAATACCGATGATAATTCCCAGCATCGTCAGTATGGATCTGGTCTTATTGGCCCGAAGTCCGTTTAAGGCAAGTAAGATGTTTTCAAGCACCAGCATGGCCTTTGCCCTCTCTTTCTCCGATTATGACTCCGTCGCTTAGGGTCAGTATCCTCTGGGTCTCCTCCGCGAGCTCCGGCGAATGGGTAATAAGAATTATGGTTTTCCCATGCTCCTCGTTCAGCCTGTGAAAAATATCCATGACCAGCCTTCCGGTCTTTGTATCCAGAGCTCCGGTGGGCTCATCCGCAAGGATCATGGCCGGATCGTTGCCCATGGCCCGGGCTATGGCAACCCTCTGCTTCTGTCCTCCCGAGAGCTCGTCGGGATTGTGGTCCATCCTGTCCTCCATCCCGACCATAGCCATAAGCTCCTTGGCCCGCTTGGCCCTGGCCCTGCCGCTCATACCCGCATAGAGCATCGGAAGCTCTACATTCTTAAGGGCTGACTGCCTGGAGATAAGGTTATAGGTCTGGAATACAAAGCCTATCTTCTTATTTCTGATGGCGGAAAGCTCGCTGTCGTCCGAATTGCTGACATCGACTCCGTCCAGGAAATATTCTCCCTCAGTAGGCTTGTCCAGGACTCCGAGGATATTCATAAGCGTGGATTTTCCAGAACCGGAGGCTCCGACGATAGCCACAAATTCCCCCGGGTAGACCTTTATGTCCACACCGTGCAGGATCTCGAGCTCGTTGGGCTGGCCTATATAATATCTTTTATATATTTTTCTGGCATCAACTATGGGCTCCATTAAAAGGGTTCTTCTCCTCCTCCGTTATGGTCAGTGGAAAGTTCGTCTCCGAATCCTCCTGCAAGCTCATCCTCTCCCGACACGATAAGGACGCTGTCTCCCTCTTCGATCTCGTCCGAGCTGATCTCTACGTAATAATCCGTTTCAAGTCCGACCTTGACCTGAACCTTTCTGGAGGGAACGCTCTGACCCTGTCCTGCCGCAGCCGCTTCTGTCTCCGGATTAGCGAAGATCACCCTGAAGAAACCGCCTATTCCGGAATACTCTTCGGGGCGTTCCTGGTGCCCGGGCATTCCCGAAGGTCCGCCACCGTGACCCTCAGGTCCCTGGGCGGAGGCCTGGCCGCCTTCAACTACATTAATATAGGAATTACCCTGCTCATCGGTCTCCACACAATCATAGGGCACCGTGTATACGTTCTTGCTCTCGGCCAGCACGATGGAGGTCTCCGCCGTCATGCCTATCCTCAGCCTCGGGTCCTTGTTTTTAAGGGTTATCTCCACTTCATAGTTCGTAGAAGAGGTAGACCCGGAGGAAGAGCCGCCCGAGGAGGAGGAACCACCCGAGGAAGAGGACTGGGGAACTATCGCCACAAAGGTAACTGTACCCTCAAACTCATCCTCACCGGTGGCTGAAGTCTTTATAACAGCCCTCTGGCCCTTTTTAATCGACGAAATATCATACTGATCCACGGTTCCCTTTATCTTATATACGGAATCGTCCTGTATTACGCAGATAGTGGACTTCTCGCTGTACTCGTCCCCCTCTGCCACGGAGATGCTGGTAACGACTCCTGATATGGGCGCTGTAACATCGCAGTTTGCAAGCTGTCTCTCAAGCTCCGCCAGGTCTGTGCGGGAGCCGTCATTGGTAGTGAGCCCGTCGAGGTTGGTAGTGATTATGCTCTCCTGATTTTGAGAAATGGTCCTGGAGGTCTGCTTTGCGTTGTCCTCCTGTGCCCTGATCGCAGAATTATAGCGCTCTATGGCGGACTGCACACTGTCCTTGGCACTCGCGACCGAGAGCTCTGCCTGGCGGAGAGCCTTCTCGTTGGCGTCACTGTCGTCGTCATCGTATTTTTCCTGGGCCTCTTCGAGCTGCTTCTTCATCTCTCCGAGATTTCTCTCATTGGCGTTATAATCCCGGATGGC
>CAMNBW010000177.1 GCA_946533525.1 uncultured Lachnospiraceae bacterium | reverse complement strand
ACGAGTATTCCGGCCATCTCCCAAACTCTCGCAAGCATATCGAGGGTTTTCTCGGGCGGAAGCTCCTTTATAACTTCCTTTGTCTTTTTATCTACTATTTTTATCGTGATCCTGTTGGTTTTATCGTGAATGCCGAAAATGGCTTCAGAGTCCTGGTTGATCATCTTCTTGTTGAGCTCGTCCACGGCTTTTTTGATCTCATCACTCGTAGACTTGCTGGGCTTATCCTCTGAGCCTTTCTGCTGTTCATCAGTTCCTTCTGACTGAACATACACCTTTTCCGGAGCCGATTTCTGAACACTGTCCGCTGAAGCTTCAGATGCACTGACCTGCTGTGACTGGGCTCCCGCCGTATTGATTGCGAACTGCTGCGTGCTGACTCCGTTTACCTTATCTATCGCTGCCAATTTAATCACCTCCGTGTAAAACAACTGACCAAACTTCCTTCTGTATACACTATCGGTCAGAATGCGAAAAAACTTTATAGCAAAAAGAAAAAAATTTGAAATATGTCAATAAATTATAGAAGAATAGCGCCCGGGCTGTGAAAACCTGACGCAGCCCGGGCTTTATATAAATGTACGTGCGTTATAACAGTTCCTTGAGAGCAGCAACACTCTCTTCGGTCACGGAACTCTTGTTGGCTTCCTGTATCTCAAGATATATCTCCTTGCGGTATACGGGAACCTCCCTAGGTGCGGCTATGCCTATCTTTATCTGGTCGCCCTTTATATCCAGGATAGTCACCTCAATATTGTTGTTAATAACCAGGGATTCATTTTTTTTACGTGAGAGAGTAAGCATTATTCCGCCCCCTTTCCCGCTTCTGTCATTTCTTTCGCTTTCTTTAATATTTCATATATCGGATACTTGATCTGATAGTCTCCGTCCAGGATTATCTGCGCCGCCTGAAGCGAATCGGAATTAATAATGAAGGGAGCCATCAGATTGACCGTCATGTTCTTTATCTCATGGGGCACGGTAACTGTCACCAAAACAATGGTGTTGTCCTGTGTAAATTCCCCAAGTCCCGAAAGAAGGTCATCCTCGATCACCGGATTGTAGTCCGGCTTGATAAGCAGCGGATTTAAAACCGGCATGGCAAAGGCGGGTTCATCCATGCTGACCAGGTAACCCAGACCCGTCCCGGAGGAATTCTCCGAATCATGCATGAGCGCAAATTTGTTGAGCTCAGGGAAACCAACTATTCCTTTGGGAAAATGGATGATCTTCTCATCGGCAATAGTCACTTTACCAAAAATTTTAGTTGTAACTTCCATAAATATATGTGCTCCTTTCAATACTTAGTGACGCCTATTCGCGTTTCCGCCTGTGTTCCTTACAGGACATTGCAGCATAGAGCCATTATACTATATTCAGATATAATTGACGAGTGACTGCTGGGAAATTTTGCCCGTCGCTATGAGCGCCGCATTATAGGCAAGCTGAGCCGCACTGACCTCTACCATTACATCCGAGATCTCCACGTTTTCATTGTCGGAGGCCTGAGTTTTAACAGTCGTCTGATTCTCGGAAAGCCTGTTCTTTATGATATTCAGACGGCTCTCGGTAGTACCGGTGGCCGTGCCGGCAAAGTTAGCCTTGTCATAATAATCAGTCGCCTTGGTAACACCATTGGAAAACAGGGTGGCCATCTTCTGAGTGGCATAGTCCAACTCCTTTTCCGCCGCCGACAGAAGCAGCTGTATCTTTTCCTGCTCCTCACTGCCCTCTACGCCGTAGGTGACCTTGTCCTCCCGCATACTCTTAAGCCTGTCCACCTTGCTCTGAGCTACATTTACTTTCTCTATGGCCAACTCCAGCTCCTCAATATCCCTGCCCACGGAATGCAAAAAAACATCACTGGCGTTGGTATTGATGGTGACCTGCTGTCCTGTTGCAACAGTAAACTGAATCTCCTGGTGGTAATCCCTGTATTCTATCGTCTTGGATTCTCCATTTTTTCCCCCGCCGACTTCATCGCAGTAAAAATAGTGCTCCGGCTTCAGATCCCCGACATTCCAGGTAGACTTGTCATAAGTGACCGTCAGTGATCTGGGAGGCGTCAGCGCGTTCTTTTGAGATATCTGCTCTCTTATTGGGTCCCCGAAGATAACGTTCCCGGTGTTCTTATTGAAGAATATTTTGGTTCCGGCATTCAGCGCCGCTATATCAGTTGCTTCGAGCTCGGTCTCATCATCGGCTCCTCCCGAAATCGGCAGCTCCACAAGAGAAACTCCGCTCAGCTCCTCCGTTTTGAGACTTCCATCCGTATCCACATATGTATACTTAAGGGCAGCAGTCCTTCCGCCGCTGTCAGCATCTATATTATTATAGGCCAGCCTCAGTCTGTAGACACTGTTATTCACTACCCTGGTCTCATTAACGTCCTGCTCTTTATATTTTACTATGTCGCTATTAGATACCGCCCCGGTTACAAAGGAATACTGTTCCACATTATCTATGCCGAAATTCTCAGTTATATCCTGATACTTGAACTTTCCCTCATCATTGAGATTTTCCCTCTCCTCGAGGTCCTCCTTCGTGAAGGTCAGGCTGTCTCCCGTGCGGTAACCGGTAAAGAGATACCTGTCCTCATTTGTGGCGTTGCCCGTGGTATAAAACTGGGTGGCAAGGGACTTAAGCTCCGTAAGTATGATCTGCCTGTCGGACACGGTATTGGTATCATTGGCGGCAGAGGTATACTCGGATTTAAGCTTTCTTAAGATCTCCTTAGTGGTATCGAGAGCAGTACCGGTGGTATCCACCCAGCTCAGGGCATCGGGCACATTCTTTGTGTAAAACTGGGTGATCTCCGAAAGGGAGCTGCGCAGACGCAGTGACCTTATCGCCACTATGGGGTCATCCGAAGGATTGTTGATCTTCTTCTGAGTAGACATCTGATTATTCAGCTCATCGATATATACCTTATTATTATTGATGTTGTAGAGCTGATTGTTATTAATGATACCGTTAGTTATTCTCATCCGTCTTCCTCCTTATACTCCTGTCTCCAATATAAGCCTGTCGTATATTTCCGTCATTACCTGTATCACCTTTGAATTCAGCTCATACGCATGCTGGAACTTAACCAGGTCCAGGGCTTCCTCATCCTCGTCCACACCCGAAATGGACAGCCTCTGATTGGAGATGACGTTTTTGATATTCGTGGTATTTGCACTGAAGGTTCTGGCATTATTGCTGTTCAAAGCCATATCCGCCAGCACCTTGTTCAGAAATTCCGAAGAGCTGGCTCCCCGGAACCTCATCATATTTTTATTACTCTTGATCTGCTCAAGCCTGACCACCAGATCGCTGTCCGACTGATCCTTATTTGAAATTTCACTTGTCGTGGTCGAGATGATCGAGCAGTCCTGAACTATATCCTCTCCCACAACGAAATTGCCCGCCGTGAGGTTGTAATAGCTTATGAAATTGGCTTTCTGCTCTGGGGTAAGATCCTTTCCCTCAGCCTTCTGTTCCAGGATGCCGGTATTATTCCCCAAAGCATCAGTCGCATAGCCTATCGAATACTTCGTTGCATAGCTGCGTGCCGGGTCTACCTCACTGAAATCGTTTGTGCCTCCGTCTGCTCCCGTAAAGTTAAAGTAGGAATCAGTCATCTTATTGCCGTTGGCATCATATCCGAAGGTGCTTTCATCGGTATCTCCGCCGAAAATCTCCGTCTCATTGAAAACAGCCGCGAATTGGCGCACCCACAAAGACATCTGCGACTGATAATACGGAATACCCTGATAGTCAACATTCTGTCCCACATATGCCGGGGCATTTTCCGAAACCTCCGATCTCAGGCCGGCCACCATATTTCCTGAAGAATCCTCATACTTCAAATTATCAAAAGTAAATTTGTACTGCCAGTTACCATTCTGATCCGTAACAGGCTCCCCATCGCTGCCCAGCATCTGCTCAACCGAAAAGCCCGAATAAAAATACTGGCTTCCGCTTATTGTAACAATACCATCTACCGGTATATCCAGATCCGAAAGAACAGTCTGCAGGTCCGCCCCTTCTTTAGCCGTCGTCATCATGGAATAGCTTGTATCCTTGGCCTTTCCTGTCGCACCCTTGCCGACCAGGGCTTCAAGATTATTCCCGTCTCTCAGCTCCAGCAACGCC
>CAMNBW010000176.1 GCA_946533525.1 uncultured Lachnospiraceae bacterium | reverse complement strand
TTGTAAATTCCGACAGGGTTGACGAGGAGCTTTTAGGCAGATACCTTTCCATATATCAGACCAGCTCGCCCTCCTACCTTTTTATGGCGGGAATTTCCGCCTGTCTGAATTTTCTGGAGGCTCCGGGGGAGAGGTTTAAAGCCCACTATCGCGGGATCGAAAGTTTAAGGGAGCGCTCAGAGGGCTTTGAAAATATCGATATAGCGGGGAGCGAGCTTATAGAACAGGGAAGGGTATACGGCCTGGATCCCTATAAGCTGGTAATACACCATAAAAATATGAGCGGGAACGAGCTGCACAGGCGCCTTATGGATAAATATCACCTGATCTGCGAGCTGAGCACTGCGGACCATGTGCTTGCAATGACTTCGCCGATGGATACCGAAGAGGGCTTTGAGAGGCTTTACAGGGCGCTTGAGGAGACGGATAAGGACCGGGGAATAAAATGAGCAGCGGAAAAATTTTTTACATAATCGGAAAAAGCGCCTCCGGCAAGGACAGTTTATATAAAGAAATCCTTAAAAAAACCGGGCTTAAGGTCTATACGATGTACACGACCCGGCCAAAACGGGAATATGAGATCCAGGGCAGGGAGTATAATTTTACCGACGACGGGGAGCTTAAGCGCCTCAGAGAGGAAAAAAAGGTCATCGAAGAACGGACTTACATGACGGTACACGGCCCCTGGACCTATTTTACCGTGGACGACGGAAGCTTTGACAAGGGCCACGACCTCCTTATGATCGGCACGCTTGAATCCTATGTCTCCATGAAGAAATATATGGGGGAGGAGAGGGTCTTTCCTATATATATTGAGTGTGACGACGGAGAGCGGCTTCAGCGGGCCATCAACCGGGAAAAGAAGAGCAGGACCCCGGACTATAAAGAGATGTGCAGGCGGTTTTTGGCCGATGCAGAGGATTTTTCCGAGGAAAAGCTTGAGGCAGCGGGAATAAGCCGGAGATTTGAAAATCTGGACATTGCCGAATGCCGTGATAATATAATAGAATATATTGACAGAGTATTGATGCAGCAGTGATTAAGGAACTTAAATGGATATAAAGGTAAATCAGATCTCCAAAGCGCAGATGCCCGAAGCCGTAAGGCCGCAGGAAAATACGGACGACAGCTTCAAGTTTTCCCTTATAAGCAAGATAGAGGAGCAGGATCTGCAGGAAGCCCTGAAGACCATGATGAACGAGATCACCATGCAGGGCGAGAAAATTAAAAAAAGAAAAAATATCCAGGATATGCAGAAATACAGGGGGCTTATCAAGGGCTTCTTAAATGAGGTCTTAAACCGCTCCCATCAGTTCGAGAGAGAGAACTTTCTGGACAGGAGGGGACGCCACAGGGTCTACGGGATAATCCGCCTTGTGGATGAGAATCTCGATAAGCTTGCAGCCGAGCTTGTAAAGGATGAACAGGACAATATTACGATAATGAATACCATAGGGGAGATAAGAGGGCTCTTAATAGACCTTCTTATGTAGAGGACAGCAGGTATTAATGGACAGCTTTGAGGACATCATCGGCCAGGATGAGATCGCGGATTATTTCAGAAGGACCATAAGCAGACAGAAGGTTTCCCATGCCCTTATCCTTAACGGGGAACAGCACACGGGAAAGGGGTATATGGCGAAGATCTACGCCGCCACCCTGCAGTGTGAAAAGGGAGGCCTAAAGCCCTGCGGAGAATGTCATTCCTGTAAGATGGCAGCTTCCGGCAACCATCCTGATATAATCACGGTGACCCACGAAAACCAGAATTCCATCGGCGTGGATGATATAAGGCAGAAGATAAACGACGACATCATTTTAAAGCCATATTATTCCCCGCGTAAGATATATATTGTTCCCGAAGCGTCGATAATGACCGAAGAGGCGCAAAACGCCCTGCTAAAGACCCTTGAGGAGCCGCCCGCATATGCTCTTATAATATTGCTGGTGGACAATAAGGAGCGCATGCTGCCGACCATCCTGTCCCGGTGCGTTACGTTAAATGTAAGGCCCGTAGCCCAGGAGAGCATAAGGGAGTATCTGAAGGCCAGAAAGAGTATAAGGGGCAGGGAGGCGGATGTGGCCGTCGCCTTTGCCAGAGGGAGCATAGGCCGGGCGGAAATGCTGGCTTCTTCCGAAGAATATATAGCTTTGATGAACGATATTACAAATCTCCTGTCCCATATCCGGGATATGAGTATTTCGGAGGAGCTGGATTTTATAAAAAAAATATCGGATAATAAGGAGACGGCAGTTAATTATCTGGATGTTATGGAAGCCTGGTACAGGGACATCCTGGTATATAAGAGCGTCGAAAAGCCGGGGATGCTCATGTTTTTAAACGAGCAGACGCAGATAGCAAGGGCCGCAAGGGACGCCGGATATATGGAAATATCTTCAGTCCTGGACGCCATAGAGGCTGCCAGGGATAAGCTTAATGCCAATGTCGCGGCGCCTCCGGTCTTCGAGCTGCTGCTGGATACAATGAGGGACAAGGCCGTTACGAACAGTTTATGATATAAAGAGGAGATTATTATGACAAGGGTTATCGGAGTCAGATTTCGTACGGCGGGAAAGGTTTATTTCTTTTCCCCCGGAGAGTTTGAGATAAAGAAAAACGACAATGTGATCGTCGAGACGGCCCGGGGCGTGGAATTCGGAAGGGTAGTTTCGGATATAATGGATGTAGAGGACGAAAAGATAGTGCAGCCTCTGAAGACCATTATAAGGATCGCCACCGCGGACGATGAGGAAAGAGAGAATGCAAATCACGAAAAGGGAAGGGATGCATTCAAGGTCTGTCTGGAAAAGATAAAAAAGCACGGTCTGGAGATGAAGCTTATAAATGCCGAATATACCTTCGACAATAATAAGCTGCTGTTTTATTTTACAGCCGACGGAAGGGTGGATTTCAGAGAGCTGGTCAAGGATCTGGCCGGAGTTTTCAAGACAAGGATCGAATTAAGGCAGATCGGAGTCAGGGACGAGACCAAGATTATCGGAGGATACGGGATCTGCGGAAGACAGCTTTGCTGCCACAGCTACCTGTCGGAATTTGTTCCCGTTTCCATAAGGATGGCAAAGGAGCAGAACCTTTCGCTCAATCCCACAAAGATTTCCGGGGTCTGCGGAAGGCTGATGTGCTGTCTTAAAAATGAGGAAGAGACCTATAAGTATCTCAACAAAAAGCTGCCCCACATCGGAGATATAGTAACTGCACCCGACGGAACCAGCGGCGAGGTGGAGAGCGTCAATGTTCTGCGCCAGCTTGTAAAGGTTCTCGTAGAAGTGGGGGACGAAAAGGAGCTGCATGAATATCCTGTGTCCGAGCTTAAGTTCAAGCAGAGAAAGAACAAGGGCAAGCAGCGGGATAAGGGAAATGAGGCGGAGGCCCAGGAGTTAAAGGAACTGGAGATGCTGGAGAAGAGGGATGGAAAGTCCAGACTCAATGACGATTGAATTAAAGACGGGTGAGCGGCTGGATGACCTGGAGAGAAACGGATATAAGATAATTCAAAACCCCTCTGTTTTCTGCTTCGGCATGGATGCGGTGCTGCTTTCCGGGTTTATCAGGACAGACGAAGGCTCGAAGCTTATAGACTTAGGCTGCGGCAACGGCATAATTCCCATACTTGCCGCCGCAAAGACGGCTGCCCGGCATATAACGGGGCTTGAAATTCAGGAATACAGCGCCGACCTGGCTGAGCGAAGCGTCCGGCTCAATGGGCTCGAAGACAGGGTAAGTATAGTAAAGGGGGATATAAGGGAAGTCGCCGGAATATTTGAGGCGGCTTCTTTTGATACCGTAACCTCCAATCCGCCCTATATAAAGGGCGGCAAGGGTCTGACAAATCCTGACGAACCCAAGGCCATTGCCCGGCATGAGCTGCTGTGCTCCCTCGAAGATGTTATTTCAGCGGCACAATACCTCCTAAAGCCCGGAGGGGGGCTTTTTATGGTACACCGGCCGCAGAGACTGTCGGAGATCTTTGTGTGTATGTCGAAGCATGGGCTGGAGCCAAAGCGGATGAAGCTCGTCCATCCCTTTATCGACCGGGAGCCGAATATGGTTCTGCTTGAGGCAAGAAGGGGCGGAAGGCCCCAGCTAAACATCGAGAAGCCTCTTATAGTCTATAAGTCCGAGGGAGTGTATAACGATGAGATCTACGATATATACGGCTA
>CAMNBW010000175.1 GCA_946533525.1 uncultured Lachnospiraceae bacterium | reverse complement strand
TTTTGCCAACACCCCCTGATTTATGATATAATGCACTCTGTATCTTTATGTGATCTGTAACTGTTCGGAACCCAGGAGATTCTGAACAGCTGCGATTTTTGAACGTTTACTATAATTTAAGAACATAGGAGAACTGATGTTAAACTGGGTGCGGTCTGTGGGAGAGGGGATACTGATGGCGCTTATTTTGGGACTCGTTTCCAAAAGGTCGCCGGATATTGAGACTGCCTCCGTAAGAAGGACGGCTGCGATAGCGGTATTTATAGTGCTGGAGATCGTCTCCGTCTGCCTTTTATACAGCCATCAGGAGAACTCCACCCTGTTTTTCGCCCACCCGTTTCTGGCCTTTTTAGTCATGAACATTTCAGACTATGCGGTCTACAAAAGAGGGACGGGAGATGTTCGCGCCGTAGCCATTGAAAAGCTGGCGCTTTGGCCTTTTCTTGTAATACCGGTAATGTCGGGCTTTGTGCTGACAGTCGGATGGCTTATAAAGCTCTACGGGAGATACCTGGTATGACCATAAGGGAGGGTATAGAGCTTAGGGAAAAGGATATATTGAGCCCTTATGCGACGCTTTCCATGAATTCAAAGGGGAGGATAAATCCCGAGACGGAATGCGATATAAGGCCGGTATTTCAGCGGGACAGGGACAGGATACTCCATTCCAAGGCCTTCAGGCGCTTAAAGGATAAGACCCAGGTCTTCCTTACGCCGGAGGGGGACCACTACAGGACAAGGCTCACCCATACCCTCGAGGTTTCCCAGAATGCCCGCACGATAGCCAAGGCTCTGAGATTAAACGAAGACCTTGTGGAGGCCATAGCTTTGGGGCACGACCTCGGCCATACTCCCTTCGGCCATGCCGGAGAGAGGGCGCTTAACCGCGTATGCAAATACGGCTTTGTCCATGCCGAGCAGTCCTTAAGGGTAGTGGATATTTTAGAGCGCGACGGGCGGGGCTTAAACCTTACACAGGAGACCCGGGACGGGATATTAAACCACAGCTTTTCGAGGATGCCCGGTACCCTGGAAGGGAAGCTTGTGCGGATCTCCGATAAGATAGCCTATATGCACCACGATATGGACGATGCAATAAGGGCCGGAATACTTAAGGACGACTCGGTCCCGGAGGAGATAGCCTCGGTCGTCGGGCATACGCTTTCGGAGAGACTGGATTCCTTTATCCACGACATCATTACTCAAAGCCGGGATAAAGACGATATACTTATGAGTGAAGAGGTGAAGGAAGCGCTGCTGTCGCTTCGCAAGTGGATGTTTGCAAATGTCTACACAAACGCCATAGCCAAGGGCCAGGAGGGAAAGGCGGAGAGCCTGATAGAGACGCTTTATACATATTTTTTAAACAGGCCCGACAAGCTTCCCGAGGAGTACCGGGTTTTGATGGCCAAACGCGATGAGCTTCCCGAGCGGGTGGTCTGTGACTATGTATCCTCGATGACGGACAGGTATGCCATAGGCCTGTATAATTCGCTTTTTATACCTATGCCGTGGTTGGTGAAATAAGATGTTTTATCCTGAAGAACTCGTCGAGGAAGTCAGGGCGAGAAACGATATTGTAGATATAATAGGTTCATATGTAAAGCTTAAAAAGAGCGGGAACAACTACTTTGGACTGTGTCCCTTTCACGGGGAAAAGACCCCCTCCTTTTCGGTATCGAGAGACAGGCAGATGTTCCACTGCTTCGGCTGCGGAGTAGGCGGAAACGTGTTCTCCTTCCTGATGGATTACGAGAGCATGAGCTTTCAGGAGGCGGTAAAGACCCTGGCTGAGCGGGCCGGGATAGAGCTGCCCGAGGCGGAGCCCACCGCCGAAGAAAAGCGGGCGGCGGGGAAAAAGCAGCGGCTTCTAAACGTCTTAAAGGAGGCGGCAGGCTACTATTACAGATATTTAAGAAGCCCGGAAGGGCGCCTTGGAATGGAATATTTCAAGGGCAGAAGGCTGACGCCGGACATAATGCACTCCTTCGGCCTCGGCTATGCCGGGAAGGGCGGAGTGTACAATTACCTTAAGGAAAAGGGATATTCCGAGGAGGATATGCGCGAATGCGGGCTTATAAAAAGCAGTGAGCGCTATGGCAACACTGACCGTTTCTGGAACAGGGTCATGTTTCCGATAATGGACATCTCCAATAAGGTCATAGGCTTCGGCGGCAGGGTAATGGGCGACGCGGAGCCCAAGTACCTGAATTCCCCGGAGACGCCGGTCTTTGACAAGAGCCGAAACCTCTACGGCTTAAATCTGGCCCGGCGCAGCAGGAAGGGTTATCTCATAGCCTGCGAGGGTTATATGGATGTTATAAGCATGCACCAGGCCGGCTTTACCGAGGCCGTGGCTTCCCTGGGAACCGCATTTACCGAAGGCCACGCGCTTCTGCTGAAAAGATATACGGACGATGTCCGCCTGTCCTACGACTCGGACGGAGCCGGGGTGAAGGCTGCGCTGAGGGCGATACCGATACTCAAAAAGGCGGGTATAAGCTCGAAGGTAATAAACCTTTCCCCCTATAAGGATCCCGACGAATTCATTAAAAATAAGGGCAGGGAGGAATTTCAGAAGAGGATAGATGAGGCCGAGAACAGCTTTTATTTCGAGATAAGGCAGCTTGAAGGGAGCTTCGATCTAAGCGATCCCGAGGGAAGGACGAAGTTTACCCAGGCCATGGCGGAGCGTATAGCGAGGCTGGATAATGAGATCGAGAGGGACAACTATACCGCCGCCTTTGCCGGAAAATATATGATAGACAACAACACCCTGAAACGTGCCGTGTCCCTTGCAGCAGTCTCGCCGGGCCGCGGGGGAGGAGACTATGAGCAGACGGATATGGCAGGGCCTGTACAGATAAGGCCTGCAGTCAGTCCCATGGCAGCGGGAAAGGTAATAAAAACTGACGATGGGGTCAGGAGGGCCGAGCGGATGCTCCTTACGATGCTTGCCGACGATCCCCAGCTCATAGGTCCCATAGCAAAGTACGTCAAGCCTTCGGATTTTTCGGAGGGGTTAATCAGGCGTGCGGCGGAGCTTATGTACGAGGCGATAGACCGGGGAAGGCCGGCCGCTTCAATAATAAGTCAGTTCGAAGAGGTGGATGAACAGAGGGAGATCTCGGCTATCATAAACGACGAGGTCCCTCCGATAGATACAAATGTGGAAAAGGAAAAAGCGTTGACGGATTTTGTGGTGAAGATCCTTGAAAACAGCGCCAGAAAAGCTTCGGAAAACGAGACGGGAGACGATCCGGTGGCCCGCAACATAGCCCTGAAGAGGACGATAGGAAAGCTTAAGGCGATAAGGATTTCACTGAAATGAGGATTGGATTCAGAGGAGATGAAAAAATGGCAACTTCAAAAAAACCGATGACAGCCGCACAGAAAGCGCAGGAAGCGGCAAAGCGCGCCGAGGAGGCCCTTAAGAAGGAGGCTGAGGCCGCAAAGAAGAAGGATGGAACAAAAAAGGGAGAACCCGCGAAGAAGAGCGAGAGCCCGAAGAAGACTTCCGCAAAGAGTGCTTCATCCAAAAAGAGCGATGAGACGCAAAAAAGCTCCGCAAAGAAGGGCGAGGGGAGCGGGACAGTCTCCAAAGCCTCTGTCAAAGCTTCTTCAAAGAAGGGCATGGAAGATGAGGTCGCGCTTGAGGAAACGGGCGAGGAGCCCATGGATGAAGAGGAAGTCGTCTTTGATGAAAAGATCGAGCAGAAGCTTAAGGGTCTCGTAGAGCTTGGAAAAAAGAAGAAGGGCGTCCTTGAGGATTCCGAGATCAGGGAATTCTTCTCGGATGTTGAGATGAATGATGTGCTGATGGACCATATCACAGAGTCCTTAGAGCACAGCAGTATAGACATCCTCCATATCGTTCCCGAAGATGATGATGACGATGAGCCCGACATCGATCTTTCCGATGAGGAAGAGCCGGATATGGAAAACATAGACCTGTCGGTGCCCGACAGCGTGTCCATAGAAGATCCGGTCAGGATGTATTTAAAGGAGATCGGAAAGGTTCCCCTGCTTTCGGCAGAGGAGGAGATAGATCTCGCAAAGAAGATGGAGCAGGGAGACGAGGAGGCCAAGAAGAAGCTGGCCGAGGCGAACCTGCGTCTGGTTGTGAGTATCGCAAAGAGATATGTGGGCCGCGGAATGCTCTTCCTCGACCTTATCCAGGAAGGAAACC
>CAMNBW010000174.1 GCA_946533525.1 uncultured Lachnospiraceae bacterium | reverse complement strand
GAGGTTGGATATATGAGCATTATCGCAGGCTATATGGTACCGCACCCGCCTATGGCGGTTCCTGAGGTGGGGGGCAAGGATATTGATATTATTCCGGGAACCATGAAATCCTATGAGGCAGTGGCAAAGGACATCGCATCGCTTAAACCCGATACCATCCTGCTTTCCTCGCCTCACCAGATCCTTTACGGAGACTATTTCCATATTTCCCCGGGACGCGCCGCTATGGGAGATTTTTCACGGTTCGGCGCAGGCAATGTGGAGATATATGTCGATTATGACGAGGAGCTGGTTAAAAAAATATCATCTCTTTGCGATAAAACCGGCTTTCCGGCGGGTACCATGGGTGAGCGTTCTCCCGTTTTGGATCACGGGACGACTGTTCCCCTGTATTTTGTCAATAAATATTACACCCATTACAAGCTTGTGCGCATAGGCCTGTCAGGTCTGTCTTTGGAAGCGCATTATTCCTTCGGGCGAATCATAGCCCAGGCCATCGGTCAGTTGGGAAGGAAGGCCGTCTTCATTGCGAGCGGAGACCTGTCTCACTGTCAGAAGGAAACCGGCCCCTACGGCTTCAGCCCGGAGGGTCCCGCTTACGACGAAAAGCTCATGGACGTTATGAGCCGCGGAGCCTTTGACGAGCTTCTGACCTTCGATGAAGAGCTGCTGGAAAAAAGCCAGGAATGCGGGCATCGCTCGTTTATTATCATGGCCGGCGCCTTCCACGGCGTAAAGCACGATCAGAAAACCCTTTCTCACGAAAATATCACCGGCGTAGGCTACGGTTTCGGAATTTACCACAGATTGGAAGAACCGGAGGAAAATATGAGCAGCAATACCATTATCCCGCGTTCAAAAGACCCCTATGTGGCTTTGGCGCAGCATACTATTGAAACCTGTATATCAAGCGGCACCATTCCCGATGTGCCTGAGGATACTCCCGAAGAGCTCCTGAACCGTCGGGCCGGAGCCTTTGTCTCCATCCATGAAAACGGACTGCTTAGGGGCTGCATCGGAACCATAAGCGCCACCCGGGCAAATCTTGCTTCGGAGATAATCCATAACGCCATCAGCGCTTCCACCGAAGATCCGAGGTTTAAGCCCATCACCGCCGATGAGCTTCCCAATCTTGAGATAAATGTGGATGTCCTGGGCGATGCAGAAGACATCTCCTCCCCGGAGGAGCTGGACGTAAAGCGCTACGGCGTCATCGTGCAAAACGGGATGCGCCGGGGTCTCCTGCTTCCCGACCTGGAGGGGGTGGATACCGTGGACGAGCAGATAGCCATTGCCTGCCAGAAGGCGGGAATATCGGCGGACGAGCCCATCAGTTTAAAGCGTTTTGAAGTGGTGCGGCACAAATGACGGAAAGCCCCGAAATCAGGCAATGCAAGGTCTGTATGCATAAATGCTCCCTTTCCGAGGGACAGACGGGCTTCTGCGGTATAAGGACGATGCATAACGGAGTGATTTCTCCCGATAATTACGGCTATATAACCGCCCTCGCCCTTGACCCCATAGAGAAGAAGCCCATCAAAAACTTTCATCCGGGCAGCTATATCCTCTCAATAGGCAGCTACGGCTGCAATCTGCGCTGTCCTTTTTGCCAGAACCACGACATTTCCCAGGCAAAAAGGGAGGATACCAATGCGCGAAAAACGACGCCCGAACAGCTTTGCGAAATAGTTAAAAATGAAGACGCCTCCATCGGTCTGGCCTATACCTACAATGAACCGCTGATTGGCTATGAATTCGTGCGGGACTGCGCAAGGCTTATCCACGAGGCCGGAAAATACAATGTTCTGGTCAGTAACGGTGAGGCGTCCTTAGAGGTGCTTGGCGAGCTCCTGCCCTACATGGATGCCATGAATATCGACCTTAAGGGTTTCAGGGACGAGATCTACGCTTCCTACAGCGGAGACCTGGCCCTCGTAAAGGACTTTATTAAAAATGCCGCGCCCTCCTGCCATGTGGAGGTGACCTCCCTCATTGTGCCGGGTATGAATGATTCCGAAGAGGATATGGACGCACAGGCAAGGTGGCTCGCCTCGGTGGATCCCGATATACCCCTGCATATAACCCGCTATTTTCCCCAATATAAAATGCGGGACAGAGCGCCTACCTCTATCCCGCTTATGTATTCTCTTGCAGATATAGCTTCAAAATATCTGCATCACGTCTATCTGGGCAATATTTAAGGAAATTCGACGCCCACTCACGCCCTTCCTTAAATGAAGCTCTGCGCATCCCGTGTTAAACCACACTAAACCACACGCCTTACGGCAAGTATCTCCCTGTATGTGGCAGGCGTAGTCTTGATGCCGGTTGCCGGCGTGCTCGCATGGACTATCATTCCGTTGCCGATATAGATCCCCACATGACCCGCATAGCACATGATGTCTCCGGGCTGGGCGTCCGAATAGGACACTCCCCGTCCGCACGACTGCTGCTCCCAGGACGTTCTGGGTATGCTGTAGCCGAAATGCTTATATACTGAAAACGTAAAGCCCGAGCAGTCGCAGCCGTCGGTAAGCGAAGTTCCGCCGGAAACATAGGGATTCCCGATAAACTGCTGCGCATAGGAAGCAATCTCACTTCCGGTTCCGCCTCCGCCGGAGCTTTCCTCTTCTTCCTGCTCCTCGGTCTCTCCGACTTCCTCTTCTTCGCCGCTCTCTTCCTGCGCCTGTTGTTCCTGCTGCTCCTGTTTCTTCTTTTCTTCCTCGGCCTTTTTCCTTGCCGCTTCCTCTTCAGCCTTCTTGCGGGCCTCTTCCTCGGCCTTTTTCTTTGCGGCCTCTTCCTGCTCTATTTTTCTGATCTGGGCATTCTGCTCATTGATCTGCTTCTTGTATTCGCTCGCCTTTTCCCTTGCGGAGCTCAGCACTCCCTCAAAGTTCTCTATCTTACCGCGCTGCTCGTCTATGATCTTTTCGAGCTCATCCTGCTGTTCTTCGTAAGTGGCTCTTTCCTCATCGAGCTCATCCAGATCCACCTGAAGCGCCAGCTCTCTTTGATATACCTCGTCCTTGGCTTCCCGGTATTCCTCCAAAAGCTTTTTATCGAACTCGTAAAGCTGGCTGGTATACTTCTGCTTATTCAGGAAGTCGGCCATATCCTTTGATTCTAAGAAGATCTTGAGATAAGTCTGTGAGCTGTCTCCGTTTTCGTATATATAACGGATACGCTGGCACATATCGTCATATAACCCATCTTCCTTTTCCTTGGCGGCCTCAAAGTCCTTTTTCGCCTGCTCGATCTCCACTGCCTTGGCGTCCATTTCCCCTTCGATGATCTGAATAGCGGAGATAATGGAGGTGAGCTGCTCTTCCGTCTGAGCCATCTCTTCCTGGGCCGTCTCCACATTCTCCGCGGCCTCGCTGACCTCTGACTGCGCCTCTTTAAGCTTCTCTTCGGATTTCGCCTTTTCCCTGTTTATCTCGGTTTTCGATTTGGCGGCATAGGCAGATACTGTCATCGAAAAAGCCAGTATCAATATTAATGCCGAACATAAAAATCTCTTCAAGTTTTCACTCTCCGGTTTATAGGTCACAGTTTCCTACTGTACGGGGATAAGGTATTACGTCCCTGATATTTTCCATTCCGGTAATATACATTACCGCCCTTTCAAAGCCAAGGCCGAAGCCGGCGTGACGGGTAGTTCCGAATTTGCGAAGATCCATATAGAAATCATATTCCTCTTCGCTCATTCCAAGCTCCTTTATTCTCGCCATGAGCTTGTCATAATCTCCCTCTCTCTCCGAGCCTCCGATTATCTCTCCTATGCCCGGCACAAGGCAGTCCATGGCTGCGACTGTCTTTCCGTCAGGATTTTGCTTCATGTAGAAGGCCTTTATCTCCTTGGGATAATCCGTTACAAAGAGCGGCTTCTTAAACAACTGCTCCGTAAGATACCTTTCGTGCTCGGTCTGAAGATCCACTCCCCAGGAAACCTTGTACTCGAAATTGTCGTTATTCTTTTGCAGAAGCTCGATGGCTTCAGTATACGTTACATGGCCGAAGTCTGAGCTTATAACATGCTCAAGCCTTTCCAGCAGCCCCTTATCCATAAACTGATTGAAAAAGTTCATTTCCTCAGGGGCGTTGTCCAGCACGTACCTGATAATATATTTAAGCATATCCTCTGCAAGCTTCATATCGTCCTTTAAGTCCGCAAAGGCTATTTCCGGCTCTATCATCCAGA